>CAZTQJ010000073.1:0-6424 GCA_964615615.1 uncultured Acidimicrobiaceae bacterium | reverse complement strand
TTGCAAGCAACGTACGTCAATGTGCTTGTTGGAAACAGTGATGCACATGGCAAGAACTTCTCGCTCTTGCATCACCGTGACGGATCTATTGAGCTAACCCCCGTATATGACGTTGTGTCGACGTTGTATTACGTCGACGGTGAACTCTCCATGTACATAGATGATGTCCGCAAGACGTCGAAGGTCACCCGCGACAGGCTGATCAGGGAGGCCGTCTCGTGGGGAATGCGAGAGGAGTCAGCCCAGCTGATCGTCAGCGAATTGAGCGAGCGCGCTCCGGAGGCGATCAAGGCAGCGAGTGAGGCAACTCCGGAGCTCCCAGTGAAGATACCCGCGATCGCCGGTTGGCAACTGAAACTGCTCGCCCCGTAGGGAAGGTTCGCCTCAGGGGGTCTTAGCCTTGGGCCGGGTCCCCTAGTGCCCAGTCGAGCCAACCACGGTTGGCTTCCAAGTACCTGTCCACACTGAAGTCGTGCTCAAGAAGCCGCCTGCGGGCAGTGGAGATCTCCTCCGCCGTGAAGTGGTCGCCATACCAGGGGAGGATGCCCCGAGTCTCGATGCTTAGTCCGAGGCGACTTCGAATCAGCTACCGTCGCTTAGTGGCTGAGTTCAAGGGGATCTCCGCAGAACCGCGGAAACCCTTACTGCCATAAGGGGAACCCTCGCCTACGAGGAGGAAAAATTGCAATTGGCACCCCCAACGGGATTCGAACCCGTGTTACCTCCTTGAAAGGGAGGCGTCCTAGGCCGCTGGACGATGGGGGCCTAGCCCCTTTCGGGGTTCCCCCTACGGTATCAGTTCCCCTATGGGTCACCCTTCGGTTCTAAGAACGGGTGGCCTGCACTAGCGGTCGCCATTTCGTAGCGAGAATCAAGCGCGTAGTTCCGATGGTGGCCATCAAAGCTCCTGCGACATGGAGCTCGACGACGAGGGCGGGTAGATGGGTGGCATATTGCAACCAGCCGATTCCTCCCTGGAGCACCAAGAGCCCAAGGAGCCGCCGGGAAGTGAGCAAGAATTCTGGTGAGGCTTCGCTGCTGCCAACGATAAGCACAATGCCCACCACAAGACCAACGAGCAGCATGGCTATGAGGGCGTGGTATTCAGCCATGGTACGAAGTTCGACAGGAATGCGCTTTGCGACTTGCTGCGTACCAAAACCTCCAGCATGAGGACCAGTGCCTGAGGTTGCGGTTCCCAGTGCCACCACCAAACTCAGCACAGCCGCGAGAAGCCAACTCGCTTTGCTGGCGCCCTTGCTCACCGCCACCCTTGAACTAACCGTCACGTCGCGATGGGCACGATGCCAAAAAACCACGGCATCAATCACGATGATGAGTGACCACCAGAGGTGGGTCATGACGAGATAGGGATTGAGCTTGCTGTAGACGACGATGCCACCGAGGACGGCATCACCGATTACCCCAAAGACGAGGCCGGCTGAAAGCCAGACGAGATCGCGGCGTTTTGTCCTGAGGCGAAGTACAGCAATCAAACTCGCCCCGACCACTATCACGAGCAGGACCGTAACTAAACGATTCGAAAACTCGATGAGCGGATGAAAGGAAAGTGCGGGCGTAAGTTGGTGTTTCCCGCAGGCCGGCCAGTTCTCACAGCCCAGCCCAGAGCCAGTGAGGCGTACTGCAGCGCCACTAACGACAATGGCGGCCACCAAGACGCTTGAAGCCAGGGAAAGGCGCTGGACGAGCCAAAGTCGTGGGTCAATTACCGTGCTCTTCGCCATGCCATGAACCTTAGGACCCCAAGGAGCCTTCCTCGGCCCTCGGGCCTAGGCTCTCTAGCTATGGCAGTTAGCGCCTCAGAGATAGGCCACCTCAACTGGAAGATTCGGGTCAAGGGCTTTGTGGCCCTAACCAAGCCCAGGATTATTGAACTGCTCTTAGTGACCACGCTGCCCACCATGGTGGTGGCTCAGCGGGGCTGGCCGAGCTTTGCTCTAGTTCTTGAAACCCTCGTCGGGGGTTCGCTGGCCGCAGGAGGTGCCAATGCCTTCAACATGGTGATTGACCGTGACATTGACGCCATCATGGACCGCACGAAGAAGCGGCCCCTCGTGACCGGTGCGGTGACAGCCCGCCAAGCACTGATCTTTGCGCTGGTGCTTGAACTGGCCGCCTTTTTCGAGCTCTGGTATTTCGTGAACCTGCTCTCCGCAATCTTCGCGGTCAGCGCGACGCTCTTCTATGTCTTTATTTACACCCTTTGGTTGAAGCGGCGCAGCGTCCAGAACATTGTGATTGGTGGCGCAGCGGGAGCAGTGCCAGTTTTGGTGGGTTGGTCAGCAGTGACCAATTCCATTGCCTGGGCACCCGTGGTGATGTTCGCCATTATTTTCATCTGGACACCTCCACATTTTTGGGCCTTGGCCGTGAAATATCGCGATGACTATGAAGCCGCAAATGTACCGATGCTTCCCGTGGTGGCTTCGCCAGAGCGCACCACCTTAGAAATTCTCGTCTACTCCATTGTCCTGGTGGCCACCACCTTCCTCTTGGGGCCAGTAGCCAGTTTGGGTTGGATCTATGCCCTTTCCTCTCTGCTCTTTGGTGCGCTGTTCATTGCCATGGCTTGGAAACTCTGGCGCGAAGCACTTCGTGGCGAGATGACCACGGCTTCGGCCATGAAACTCTTTCACTACTCCATTAGCTATCTCACCTTGCTCTTTGTAGCAATGGCGCTCGATGTCCTCGTACTCGGCTGAAGTCCCCTCACCTGAGGGAGTGGAGCCAGACGAACACGAAGTAGCGAGTAGGAGGCGCCCTCGACTCCGCTTTCTCGCGCTGGGTGTTGTTATTGCGATGATTGTTGCTTTCGGCTTCTCTCAATTCATGGGAGGAAGCAACAATTCTTCCTCTCCGAAAGTAGGGGATCCGCTACCGAAGATCACCATGGCGAAACTGCAAGGCCCTGGTTCGCTTGAACTGCCCTTTGCGGCGAATGCGAAACAGCGGGGCACAGTGCTGGTCTTTTTTGCTTCCTGGTGTGGGCCTTGCAAGGCGGAGATGCCCATGATCGCCAAGCTGGCAAAGCACTACGTCAATGCGCCTCAGGGCAAGATCTCTTTTGTGGGCATCAACGGCATGGATAGGCCATCGGCCGCCAAAGCCTTCTTGGCCAAAGCCGCCTGGAATCTACCCGTGGGGACGGACCCCAACTACGAGGTGACCGTCAATACCTTTGGATTCCAAGGACTCCCTGAAACGGTGGTGCTCGGAGCCGATAACCGCATTGCCTTCATCAAGATCGGTGAGATTACCCAGGCTGAACTCAGCAGGGCGCTCGAAAACCTTCCAGCAATTCGCTAAAGCTCAGTTTCCTGGGTCCTTGAGGATCCCTTTTAGCGGTTTGCTTCGAAGCGAAAGAGCTTCATCGCCAGGAGCGGAGCCAAGACGGCCCAAACACTGAGGCTGACCCAAGGCAGCATCCCGATCGTTCTTCCGCCGAGAGCGTGGTGGAGAATTTGTGACAGGGCTCCTGAGGGCAGGAGGATGGCGATCTTCGCAGCAAGGCTGCCGAGTTTGGCCAGTGGGATCACCATGCCGCCCATGAGCAGCAGCAGAATGTAGATCCCGTTGGAGACTGCGAGATTCACCGTTCCCTCGAGCCTGCCGGCCAGCACCAGAGCAATGCCACCAAAGGCTGCAGTCGCGAGAACTACCGCGAGGATGGCTTGAACAATGAGATCTTCTGGATTCCACCCAATGCTGAGGGCCACAAGCGCAATCACGACCACTTGGATGAACTCGACCAGCAGGAGGGCCAGAAGCTTGGCCGTGATCAGGCGCTTGCGACCCAGGGGTGTTGCTTGGAGGCGGGTGAGCACGCCATAGGAGCGCTCAAATCCTGTGGAGATGGAGAGTGAAACCATGGCTGAAGACATGATGGCGAGGGCCATGATTCCTGGTGCCACGAAGTGCACGGGATCACCGGCGGGAAAGGTGATGACCTTCACTTTGGAGAAGAAGAGCAAGAAGACGATGGGAATACCCAGAGTTAAGAGAAAGGATTCACCGCGAGCAAGGGTGGCGGAGATCTCGTAACGAATTTGGCTGAGGAGCAACTTCATGTTGCGCTCCCGCTTTCGCGAGCTGCAGCGAGGACAGCGTGGTAGCGGTCTTCCAGGCTTGAGCCTGTGCTCAGGCTTTCGAGAGGGTGGCCATGACGCGCCATCCATGCGGTCACGGCGGATATTGCTTCAGGGCTCGCCTCAGTTTCGAGGCGGTAATGGCCGGCTTCGAATTCTTCGAGTTGGTAACCAAGATCCTTGAGACTACGGAGATCAATATTGCTCACCGATCGCAGGCTGAGACTTGAACCTTGTGCGCGCATCGCTCCCAGCGTTTCATTGGCGACAATCTGCCCACGGTCCATGATGATGACGCGGTCAGCCAGACGCTCTACCTCATCGAGCTCATGAGTGGTGAGCAGAATGGTGGCTCCCTTGCTGCGCAGCTCAGCGATGACCTCACGAATTACCTGACGCCCCTCAGGGTCGACCCCAGCCGTCGGCTCATCGAGCACAAGGGTGCTGGGCTGACCAATGAGGCAGAGCGCGAGCGAGAGGCGCTGGCGTTCTCCGCCCGAAAGACGCTTCAGGGGAGTACGCGCTACTGCGCTAAGGCCCAAGCGTTCTAGGAGATCAGGGACCTCCAGGGGAGATGGGTAGTAGGAGGCGAAGAGTTTCGTTGCCTTGAGGGGGCTGAGCGCTGGGTAGATCCCTCCCTCTTGCAGCATGATCCCCAGACTGTCCATGACCTTGGATTGGTCTTCAATGGGACTCAGCCCATCGATAAGCACCCTTCCCTCATCGGGTTCTTGGTAGCCCTCGACACAGCGCAGGGTGGAAGTTTTGCCTGCCCCATTGGGACCCAAGATGGCCACGATCTCGCCGGCTTGAGCCTGGAAAGAAACTGAGCGAAGGGCTTGCGTGGAGCCATAGGAGAGGGAGAGGTCCTCGACAAGGATGCCGCTGCGTTCAGGTCCAAAGCTCACGAAAACTCAGGCTACCGTTAATAGAGTGATTGATCTTCATCTCATCCGCCAAGAGCCCGAGAGGCTTATGCTCGCTATGGCTCGTCGGGGGCTCGGGCCGGAGCTGATCAACGAACTTTTAGCCCTAGATGAGGCTCACCGCGCACTTTTAGTTGATGCAGAAGAACTCCGCCGACAGGTCAAGGCCATCTCGAAAGAGGTAGGCCTAGCTAAGCGTTCGGGCGACGAGGCGGAGGCTGAGCGCCTCTCTGCGCAATCTCGGACTCTTGGCGAACAAGAGCGAGCAAGCTCACTCATGCTCGACGAGGCCTTTGAAGGCCTTCGTGCCGCACTGCTCGTCATTCCCAACCTGCCCTCTGAGGATGCACCCGATGGAGCAAGCGCTGAAGACAATGTGGAACTCCGACGTTGGTGGCCAGGCATTGAAGAGGGCAATCCTGAGCCCAGCTATGGCGAGCACCAGCGCGTTCCTCACTGGGAAAGCGGTGAAGCCTTAGGTATTTTGGATATGGAGCGGGGTGCATCTATCGCCGGTTCCATGTTCCCCATGTTTCGTGGCGCAGGGTCGAGACTGCTGCGTGCACTGTCGGCCTATGCCCTTGATGCCCATGCCGATGCCTACGAAGAAATTCGCCCGCCCACCTTTGCGCTCACCGAAGTGCTGACCGCAACGGGCCATTTACCCAAATTCTCCGATGAGGCCTACCAGATTGAACGTGATGACCTCTGGGCCATCCCAACCGCTGAAGTTCCCCTCACCTCCATGCATCGCGGTGACATCTTGCTTGAAGACCAACTGCCCGCACGCTTTACCGCGCTTACGGCTTGCTTTCGTCGCGAAGCTGGAGCAGCGGGACGCGACACGCGTGGCCTACTCAGGGTGCATGAGTTCGACAAAGTGGAACTTTTTGCCTACACCACTCCCGAACAGGCTCCCGAGGCCCACGCGGATATCTTGGCTAGGGCTGAGGCCATCCTTCAGGCCTTTGGGATGACCTACCGCGTCCTTGATCTCTGCACGGGTGACCTCGGAGCTTCTGCAGCGAGAACCTTTGACCTTGAGGTCTATTCCCCAGGGGTAGATCGCTGGCTGGAGGTCTCCTCCGTGTCATGGTTCTCTGATTACCAAGCTCGCCGTGCTCAGGTGCGTTATCGCCCGAGTGAAGGTGGCAGCCCCAAACTGGTGCACACGGTTAACGGTTCGGCCTTGGCCTGGGCGAGAATCTGGGCTGTACTGATAGAGCAGGGCCGCCAAGTAGATGGCTCAATAGAACTTCCTGAGGTCCTTAGCCCTTACCTCGGTGGTCGAAGCACTATTTCCTTGCCATAAGCGCTGGCGAGCTTGCGCTCAGCGCAGGGAAGAGATCGGAAGAGCGTCGTGTAGGGAAAGAGTGTTCAGAGCCGTATAGA
>CAZTQJ010000072.1:0-6484 GCA_964615615.1 uncultured Acidimicrobiaceae bacterium | reverse complement strand
ACATATTTCCACGGCTCTGAACACTCTTTCCCTACACGACGCTCTTCCGATCTGCTGCCAAGCGCATTGCCGCTGGTGAGCCCCTGGTGAAGGGTGTACTTGGTATTGAAAACACTGTCCTACCCCAGTTGGAGAATGCGGTACTCGCCGGCCACGACATCATCTTGCTCGGAGAGCGAGGCCAGGCAAAGACCCGACTCATCCGAGGTCTGGTCGATCTACTCGACGAGTGGCTTCCGATTGTTGAAGGCTCCGAGATCCATGATGACCCCACCCAACCCGTTTCTCGCTTTGCGCGCGAGCAGGTGGCTGCTCTCGGTGATGAAACTCCTGTGGCCTGGGTGCATCGCTCAGAGCGCTACGGCGAAAAGCTGGCCACGCCCGATACCTCCATTGCTGACCTCATTGGTGAAGTGGACCCCATCAAGGTGGCCGAAGGGCGTTACCTTTCCGACGAGCTCACCCTCCACTATGGATTGGTCCCACGAGTCAACCGAGGAATCTTCGCGATCAATGAATTGCCCGACCTTGCTGAGCGCATCCAGGTAGGTCTCTTGAACGTGCTTGAGGAGCGAGACGTCCAGATCCGGGGTTTCAAGGTCCGCCTACCCCTCGACATTGTTTTGGTCGCGACCGCAAATCCCGAGGACTACACCAACCGTGGTCGCATCATTACTCCCCTAAAGGACCGATTCGGCGCACAGATCCGCACCCACTATCCCGAGGAGACATCCCTCGAAGTCGAGATCATGCGCCAAGAGGCTGATCTCGACACCTGTGGACTTCCACTCGTCGTGCCTGAGTACTTGGCGGAAACCATCGCTGAACTTTCTCAGCTCGCCCGCCGCTCACCAATGCTGAACCAGCGCAGTGGTGTGTCGGTGAGGCTCACGATTGCCAACTACGAGACCGTGGTGGCCAATGCCACCCGGCGTGCCCTTATTCAGGGTGAGGCCGTTGTCGTTCCTCGGGTGAGTGACCTCGCCGCCGTTGTTGCTTCAACGCAGGGCAAGGTTGAAGTTGAGGCCATGGAGGAAGGCCGTGAGGCCGAGCTCATTGCCGCTCTGGTGGCTGCTGCGATTTTGACGGTCTATCGCCGACGGGTGACCTTGGATGATCCTCAAGCGGTCGTCGATGCCTTCGAAGACGAGGCCGTTGCCCATACCGGCGATGACCTCAAGGTGGAGGACTACCTCGAGACCTTGGCCAGTTTGCCCGCACTTGAACCCGAGGCCCGCAAGATCGCCGGAGGGGACTGTTCGCCCGCAGAGCTCGCAGCAGCCCTGGAATTCCTCCTCGAGGGTCTGCACCTCACGAAGCGACTGAATAAGGATTCCACCGGCGCGCGCGCCCTTTACCGCCGTCGGCGATGACCGCTCGCTACCACTACCGAAACTGGGACGGCTCCCAAGACATCCCAGAATTTGATACCGACGAGCTCCTGCAGGCTCTCGCCGAAGATCTTCTGGAAAATGGCGACCTTGAGGGAGCCCTCGAGCGCTTGATGCGCCGTGGCTTTGAGCGCGCTGATGGCAGCCGACTCGAGGGACTGCGCGAAATGCTCGAGCGTGTTCGTGAGCGTCGCAGCGCCTTGGAATCAGAGGTGGATCCCGACGGGAGAATGGCTGAAATTGCTAGCCAACTTGACGCCATCGAAGCACTCGAGCAGTCCGCCATAGACGAACTCGTGACTGAAGCAGAAGCTTCTGGTGATGAGCGGCGTGCCGAAGTCACCCGAGAGGTTGCTGCCGAGAAGCGCATGGCGCTTGAGCTTTCTGGAGATGGTGCTTCCGAGCGCCTGCGCTCGATGTCGAATTACGAATTCGTTTCCTCTGAAGCACGCGAGCAATTCGAGAATTTAATTTCGGAACTTCGCCAAGAAATCCTTGAGAGCTATTTCAGTCAGGTTTCTGAAGCCCTGACCAATCCCGATCCTGAGGCCATGGCCAGGATGCGTGAGGCCTTCGATGCACTGTCCACCATGCTTGAGCAACGTGAACGCGGCGAAGCAATCGATCCCAGTTTTGAAGCCTTTATGGAGAAATTTGGCGATCTCTTTGAAGGGGCCGAAAATCTTGATGACCTCCTAGCGATGCTGGCTGAGCGCATGGCAGCCGCGGAAGCAATGTGGAATTCCATGTCGCCTCAGCAGCGTGCCGAACTCTCTCGCATGGCTGACCAACTCTTTGGTGATGAAGGGCTGCGCTGGTCCATGGAGCGACTCATGGGCAATTTACGCAATGCCTTCCCCGAAGCAGGTTGGGATCGCAGTCATGGCATGCGCGGCGAAGGCGGATCTTTTTCCGAGGCAGCCGATATTTCAGCTCAACTTAATGAACTCGCGAGTCTTGAAGAAATGCTCTCTGGGGCAGTTTCGCCAAGCCAACTTGCTGAGGTTGACCTCGACAAGGTCGCCCGCCACCTTGGCGATGATGCTGCTCGCAACCTCGAGCAATTGGCTGAAATGGCCAAGGCGCTGAAAGAAAAGGGCCTTGCCGAACAGCGAGGGGACCGCCTCGAGCTCACGGCCCAAGGGGTGCGCAGGATGGGCTCCAAGGCCCTGTCTGACCTGTTTTCCTCGCTGAGGGATAAGGCGGCGGGATCCACCAAGGCCAGTTGGACTGGCTTGGGCCATGACCGTGAATACAACTCCCGCCAATATGAATTCGGAGATCCTTTGAATCTGGATCTCTCGGCAACCGTTTCGGCTGCAGTTCGTCGTGCGGGCCCTGGTATTCCGCTGAAGCTTCACCCCGATGACTTTCAGGTTGTAGAAACCGAAGCCTTGGCTCGATCAGCCACCGTTCTCTGCCTAGACCTTTCGATGTCCATGCCCATGCGAGGGAATTTTGTTCCCGCCAAGAAAATGGCCATGGCCCTTCAACAATTAATTGCCACCCGATACCCACGGGACTACCTCGGGATTGTGAGCTTCTCGGAAATCGCTCGTGAAGTAGCACCAGAGGACATCCCCACGCTGATGTGGGAGTACATCATGGGGACGAACCTCCAGCACGCACTGATGCTGGCGCGCCACATGTTGCGTCATCAGCACGGGACCAAGCAGATCATTGTGGTCACGGACGGTGAGCCCACCGCGCACATCACCGATGGTGGTTGGCCTGAGTTCAATTACCCTCCGCTTCCCGAGACCCTCGAGAAGACCATGGCTGAGGTCATTCGTTGTACCAAGGCGGGCATCACGATCAACACCTTCGCCCTCGACCTTGAGCACACCCATTTCCCCTTTGTCGACCAGATTGCCAAGGTCAATGGCGGTCGGACCTTCTACACCAGCAACGATGAGCTCGGGGGCTATGTCCTGCACGACTTCATCACCCACCGCCGTACGGTCCGCCCCGCCTCCTAGGCAAAAACCGCCCTGAACAGGGAAAATAGGAGTTTTCCCCAGCAATTACTGGGTTCTACTTGCACAATGCGGTGAGTATGGGCAGAATGACACCGTTGTAGTTACATCGGTGTGGGGGCTAACCCGGAGGGGGAATGCAATGGAGATCGTTTCGTTGTTTCAAAGCAATGAAGAGGACAAGGGTTGGCAGGCTCAGGCCAACTGCATGGGTGTTGACCCCGACCTCTTCTTTCCCGAGCGCGGGGCTTCTACGAAGGAAGCTAAAGAGGTTTGCCGTGGCTGCGTCGTTCGTGAGGACTGCTTAGAGTTTGCCCTCGCCAACGGTGAGAAGTTCGGTATCTGGGGCGGGATGAGCGAGCGCGAGCGCCGCCGCCTTCGTCGCGCTAGGGCTCTTGAGCGCCGCGAGGCCCTCGAAGCAAGTGAGATTGCTAGCGCTTAGGTTTCCCTTGCGCTGCCTGAGATCGCAGCGAGTCTCGCTTCAATGGTGCGCTCAGGGCTTAGATCAACTTGCGCCCAGCGTGCTTCGGGGCATGTGAGCAGCACTGCCTCTGGGACAAGGCCAACGAGTTCAGCTGCCCCTGGCCTCCCACCTCGCTCAAGTGCTGCTTTCGCGATGAGGTCATAGGCCTCAGCCGGCCCCACGCGCAGTGGGTCTATGAGGTTGAGCGAAATTTGTATTCCCTCTTCGATCTCGAAGGCCAAGGCGCGAATCGCCGACCCTCTTATCTCACTGGCTATGGCTTTGGCTTGGGTGAGGTCAATACCCTCAAGCAGGAGGTTCCAGGCCACGAGCAGGTCGCGTGCGCCGGCACAAATCGCTCCGGCTTGGGGATGTGGTTTTAGGGGCCCAAAGTCTGGGGCAAGGTCAACAAAGGCCCTCTTTCTCAATTCAGGCAGGCTGCGCTCACCACCGTGGGCCAAGGCTCCATAGAGAAAAACGGGAATATCGAAACGCGCTGCAACCACTGCGGCAAAGTGATCACGTAGCTTCACCGCATCGCTGGCTGGCCGGTCACCGAGGGCGATGAAGGGGACGACATCAATGACGCCGAGGCGAGGATGTACGCCGTCATGGTCCTCGAGACTCAGGGACTCAGTGGCGAGCTCGCAGAGCGCAAGCAGTGAGGCGAGGAGGTCTTCGTCAGTTCCTGCCAAGGTCGCAACACTGCGGTGATGGTCTCGGTCGCTATGGAGATCCAAGAGACAAGATGCGCTCGCCTCGGCCAGCTGTTCGAGAAATTCTGGACTGCGACCTTCGGAAAGATTGACCACAGACTCCATAGTGTTCATCTAGGTCATCTTGTCATGCAAGCTTCTAGGGCAGCACGCATGGCGACTTTGCGTCAGCGCGCGGGCAACTAAAAGGCTATGGAGGACAAGCTGATGCGCCGGCTGCGAGCGAGGCGGCGACGCTCTCGTTCGCTCTTGCCACCCCACACACCGTGATCGATGTGCTGGTCGAGGGCGTAGTTCAGGCACTGTTCTGCCACGGGGCAAGATGCACAGACTCGCTGGGCCTTGATCACTCCCATCCCATCTGAGGGAAAGAAGAGTGAAGGATCAACATCTCTGCAACTACCACTGGCCATCCATTCTGTTTCCATGGGACCCCCCTGTCCTTTGCTCATATTCGCAACATAGCCCTCTGTGGGTGAGGGGAAGAAGTGAACTTTTCGTGATTTCTCAGAAAAGTCCTGGGCATAATTCGCGAGAGCCCCAAAGGCCCTACGATGGGGGCATTGCGCAATGCAGAGCGTTGGTTACTGCGTGGTTATCTACCCGTGAGTAATGAGCGCTGAACCCGAGGAGTGAGTAGTGGCTGAGAACGCAGAAGTTCAAGAAGAAGAAGTTGAGCCGATCGGTGAAGTCCGCATCGTCTACTTAGGGCCGGTTGAGCCTCACTATGGCTATGAGTCAATTTGGGGCGACGAGGCCGCGATCAATGCCTTCTTTGACCGTGCCCGTGCACGTCTTACCCTGCTGCCTCCCCACGACCCTCAGTTCCGCAGGAACCGTGACCGCGTGAAGATGGATGGCGAGCGCGAGCACCTCATCGTGACCTTCGACCTCGGTTACCCCGAGGATGACGAGGTCCAGGCCAGTTAGGCCTCGCTCAGGTTTCCTCAAGGGCTAGGCGCTCGAGCCAAAGTCCCGGTGCGTCAATTTCTGCTTCGGTGGGAAAACTTGACGCGCTATCCCAGAGTTCTATAAGGCCTTCAGTGCCATTGCGTTCCACCACGCCCGCAATGAAGTGAGCAGCGCGATCCAATGTGCTCATGCTGAGGTTCACACCAAAGAGTGCAGCAGTGGCTGACTCACCACGCGAATCACCAATGCTGTGACGACGCCAGGCTTCACGCAAGACAGCAGCCGATCCCGTGAGCCTGCTGGCCGTGACATCGGCAAGGTGGTCAGCCCAAGCCAGCAGAATGCTGACGCGAACACTCAAGGCACGAGAAGCTGCAGATTCCTTAACCTCATCAGCTCCCACGAGCTCGGCCAGCATCGATTCAGGATTTTCCATGAGTTCGGCAAGGGCAGATGGATCTCCTAGTCCTCCGAGCTTGCTCATGAGGTCACCCTGGAGTTCAGCGCTTTCCTTCATGGCTTGATCTATGAGTCCAGCAAGGATCTCGGCGAAATGCTCTATAGCGAGCGCACTGGCTACCGCAACTTCACGCGTAACAATAAAGAGCGCGACTTCCTCAATGTCGAGGGTCCAAGCCTCAGCAAAAGATGCGAGGTTCATCGCCACGATGGGGATGTGTCCTTGGTAGGCGGCGACTGGGACTGCTGAGAGACCGAGGGCGTCGACAGAGAGATGACCGGCTGCTGAGCCAAACTGCAGGCCGAGAAACATTGGACCCATGCTTTGGGCGAACTGCGCGAGAATCTGTTCAACGCCAACTTCAATTTCGACTCCAGGAGCGGCTGTTGGGGGAGGGCTAGAAGCCAGGCTGTTGATTGCTGCATCCCAGCGGTCGAGGAGTTCAAGACTGAAAGTCGCCCGCGACATGGCGTCAACACTCAGGCCTGGGACGCTTAGTCCTGAGCCTTCCGCGCCCTGAAGTTGAGCTACGGGTGCCACGCGCTTCATGACAATACACACCGATG
>CAZTQJ010000071.1:0-6600 GCA_964615615.1 uncultured Acidimicrobiaceae bacterium | reverse complement strand
GGCCGAGAGTGTCGGTCCAAGTGAGCGTGAGTAGGGAAAGTCCAATTCATGTGGACTTTCAAATACCGCCTGGTCTCCCATAACGCCTCTTCCCTTCGAAATCAGAGCCCTCGGGGGCACTGCGGAAGAATAGAACAGGTTCCACTCTGGCCACAACCACCCCCGGTGAGCCAGTCTCACTGGCCAAACTCAGTCTGTGCGTTGGCTCTCGGAGTAGGCCTCAAGAAGAGAAGCCAAAAACTCCCGATCCGAGAGGATCGGCTTGTCGGCCAAGAACATCTTGCCGTAGCGCTCGAAATACATGAGCTGCTTGCCGAGCAGGAAATTCCCTCGGTCAAAATCACTCATCAGGCCACCAGTCTCGGTCGCCATGGCGTGGATTTTGCGCTGAAGCCTGATCCGCTTGAAGAGCGCCCTAATGGAGCCGGTCTGAAATTCCACGCCATTCGCTTTCGCTACTTGGATCTGCGTGGCATTCATCATCTCGGCGAAGCTCACTTCGCCAAAAGGACGCAACAAGATGGGCTCGATCATGGCGCGCATGAACATGGCAAGTTGCTCGTCGTCAAGGCCCATAGCTTCACGGATGGCTGGGCCATAGGTCTTCGTGGTGTGAGCAGCGACATCACGCCAGGCCTCTTCTTCACCCAAGACTGCGGCCAGCATCCGAGTAAAGAACCAGCGGGTCTCATCGTCGAGGCGACCAACGATTCCCCAGTCAATGACGCCGACACGACCATCGCGCAGCAGTAAAAGATTCCCGGCATGAATATCACCATGAAAGGTTCCCCAGCGAATCGTCATCACGAAGAAACCCCGAATGAGTTGGTCAATCAACTCTGCGGGCTTTGCGCCAAGTGCTTCCACCTCTGCAAAATCATCAATGGGAACACCATCTAAGAACTCCATGGTCAGCACATTGCGTCCGGAGAGTTCCAGGAAGGGCTCAGGGACGACGACGAGCGGCAGGTTCACGAGTTTCGAGAGTTCGCGGAAGTGCAACAATGCCCTGGCTTCATTGCGCAGGTCCATTTCTTCACCAATTTGCAGCCTGAAACCATCAAGTTGTTGCAAGGTTGCGCCAGCGAGTTGCGCACCCGTTTGGCGCACGAGAATCTCAAACATCGGCTGCATGAGATTGAGATCGGTGGCGACCAAGTGGTCAATGCCAGGACGCAGGACTTTCACTGCAACGTCTCGACCATCGTGAAGCGTGGCGCGATGCACTACCGCGATAGAAGCCTGGCCAATCGCCACCGGGTTGAAACTGGCGAAGGCTTCTTCAAGGGTCATGCCAAGGTCGTCTTCAATGACGCGCCTGACCGCTTCATAGGGAACACTGGGGCCGGTATCTAGGCAACTGCGGAATTCATTGGCGAGTTCTTCACCAAAGAGGCCCGGTGAGGAGGCAATAATCTGACCAAATTTGATAAAGGTTCCGCCTAAGTCCTCAAACATGAGGCGTAAAGGCTTTGCGAACACTGAGGCCGGGAGTGCTCCCTTGCGAAGGTGAGCCAATTGGCGAAAGAGCACCCACCAGAGACGATGAACTGCTGAGGCGACAATGGCGAGTCCGCGAGCACCAAGGGCTCGACGACTTGGGCGCGGCAATATCCGCGCGTGGTAACGCGGTGCGCGGTAGGCGTCCTGAGGGGAGTCAATCACCCCGCCGAGGCTAAGGGTGATGACTCCCCGTTCAGACAGTGCCGACCTAAGCGGAGAGGTGCTTCTCCAGCGCATCGAGCGCTCCAACATAGGTACCCTCCATGAGAGGAGCCATCTCGTCGGGGGTGACCGTGAAAGCCCAGGTGACCTTAGAGCCAGAGCCCTCAGCAGTCACGGTGATGCGACCTTCATGCGATTCCAGGGGGACGCCCTCGACGATGGAGTACACCAGGTGCTTAGCGGCGTCATCGCGAGAAATAAGACGCTCGCGAATCTCCATACCAAACATACCGAGAATACGGTCGTCACCTTCGAGGCGAAAGCTCTCGAGGTCAGGGAACAACTGGTCAATGCCACCGAAATCTCCTACGGCAGCCCAAGCCTCATCAGCTGAAGCTGAGAAACTGCGCTCTACTGAACCATCTGCCATCATCTACCTCCACCTTGGGAACGGATTGATCCGTTCGCGCTGAAAAACTTACGCTAGTCAAGATTTTTACTCTTGCGGATGGGCAATATCGATTGGCTAAAAGCGCAAGCGGACCCGGAGGCTTGCCGGCAAGGGCGATGCTGCTGAGCGCTTAGGCGGCGCGCTCGTTCGTAGGCGGGTATCGCAAGGCATGTAAGGATCCCGCCAGTATGCGGAAATCGCATCCAAGCCGCCAGGAGGACTGCACTCTGGGTACACTTCGCGACAAGTACTTCAGCAAGCTGATCGGAGACCAGGTGGAGCAACGTTCAATTGGCAAACTGCAGGTTTCGGTGGTTGGCATAGGTTGCAATAACTTTGGAGGGCGCCTTGACGCTGCCGGGACTGATGCAGTAGTCAACAGTGCCATTGATGCGGGAATCAATTTTTTCGATACTGCTGACGTCTATGGAGAAACTCGTAGCGAGCTTCTTCTGGGTAAAGCAGTGGGGGCTAGGCGCGATCAGGTCATCATCGCCAGCAAGTTCGGGCTCCCCATCGACGATAAAAAATTTGGCGCCCATCCCGATTACATACGCTCAGCCTGCGAAGACAGCCTGAAGCGACTCGGCAGCGATCACATCGATCTCTACCAACTGCACGCCCCCGACGCCTCCGTGCCACTTGAGGACAGCATCGCAGCTATGCAGCAACTTCAAGATGAGGGAAAAGTTATTGAAATCGGTTGCTCGAATTTCAATGCAGGCCAGTTACATGACGCCGCTACGAAGGTGGGATCTGGTTCGCCCTTTCGCTCCGTCCAGAACCAGTACTCACTGCTTTGGCGCGAAGCCGAAGATGCAGTGCTCGGGGCCTGTGGCGAATTATCCATGGGTTTACTCCCTTACTACCCCCTTGCCAATGGCCTACTCACTGGCAAGATCAAGCCCGGCGAGGCCCTACCTGAAGGCACGCGACTGGCGCTGATGGATGACTCACGTTCTGCACACTGGCTCTCAGAAGAAATGATGACCAAGGTCCAGGGCATCATCACTTTCGCCGAAGAGATCTCCGTGCCCGTACTTGAGCTGGCCTTTGCCTGGCTACTCAGTCATCCTGCAGTCTCCAGCGTTATTGCGGGAGCCTCTAGCCCTAGTCAGGTGGAAGCCAACGCGAAGGCCGGTGGGCGAAAGCTCAGCCCCGAAATCGTGGCCAGGCTCAACGCCATTACGGCTTAAGCGTTAGCGACAGCGCTAACCAGTTTGGTGAGCGTCTCCTTGGCATCGCCGAAGAGCAGGGTGGTCTTCTCATTGAAGAGCAACTCATTGTCGATACCCGCAAAACCGGGACGCATGGAGCGCTTGAAGAAGATGACCTGACCTGCTTCATCAGCATTGATGATGGGCATGCCGGAAATTGGGCTTCCCTGCGTACGAGCCGCGGGATTGACGGTGTCATTGGCACCCACCACGAGGGCAACATCAACCTGGCTCATGCGAGGGTTGGCGTCATCCATTTCAATGAGCTGCTCGTAGGGGACATTCGCTTCGGCGAGCAAAACGTTCATGTGGCCTGGCATGCGACCAGCAACGGGATGAATGGCATAGAAGACCTCAATCCCCTTGGCCTCAAGCTCATCTGCCAGTTCTCTGATCGTGTGCTGAGCCTGAGCCACCGCAAGGCCATAGCCAGGGATGATGGCTACGCGCTGTACGTAAGAGAGGAGCACACCGATGTCCTCGGGGGTGCTCTGCTTCACCGTGCGCTGCTCGGTGGCACCAGCCGTCAAGGTCTGCGCTGATCCAAATGCGCTGAAAAGGATATTGGGCAGGCTGCGTCCAATGGACTTGCACATCATCTGTGTCAGCAGAAGACCCGAAGCACCGACAAGGGTACCGGCCACGATGAGCAGGTTGTTGTTCAAGGTGAAACCAGAAGCCGCTACGGCAAGACCCGTGAAGGAGTTCAACAGGGAAATCAACACGGGTACGTCAGCGCCGCCGATGGGCAGTACTACCAAGATGCCGACGACGAAGGAAACGGCGAGCAGTACCCACATCAGCGCGGTGGTCGGGTGCACCAAGATGGCGACGATCAGTGCGATAGATGCAAAGCCCAGGATCGCATTGACAATCTGCTGGCCGGGATAGGTAATGGGCCGGCCGGTGATGAGCTCTTGAAGCTTGATAAAGGCGATGGCAGAACCAGAGAAGGAGACCGTACCGATCAGCACGCCGAGCAAGACCTCAAGTACGACATAGGTAGCGGGCTTGGGCTGAGAAGGATCCGAGAGTTTAATGAACTCGGCAATGGAGACCAGTGCCGCAGCTCCACCACCCACACCGTTGAAGATGGCCACCAGCTGAGGCATCGCGGTCATTTTCACGAGGCGTGAAGTTGGGATCCCAATTGCGGCACCAAGGACCATGGCAATCACCATGGGGATGAGGTTGTGCAGATGACCAGTTCCCGCGTGCTCATCGAAGGGCTGGAAGAAGGTCACGCCGATCGCCAGTGCCATACCGGCCATGGCAATGAAGTTGCCCGAGCGCGCACGCTTGGGGTTCGCAAGTCCCTTAAGGGCCATGATGAAACTCAGCGCTGCAACAAGGTAGGCAGCATTAAGCATGGTGGAGTGACTCATTGCGCTACCTCAGTTTCGACTGGCTTGGCTGCTGGCTTGGCCTTAAAGAAGTCCAACATGCGATCGGTAACGGTAAAACCACCGACCACATTCAAGGTGGCCAAAAAGACAGCGGCAGTTCCGAGTACAACCTCGAGCCCCCCACTGGAGCGTCCCAAGACGAGCATGGAACCCACCAAGATGACACCGTGGATGGCGTTAGAACCTGACATCAATGGGGTGTGCAGGATGCTGGGGACCTTGGCGATCACCTCGATACCGATGAACACAGACAGTGCGAACACGGTCAGGTATTGCAATATGTCCACGTTCGTGGAACTTGTTGCGAGCAACATGACTTAGGCCTCCTCGGACTCAACTACGGGCGTACTAGGAACAATTGGCACATGGGCTACACCCATCGCTTCAGCAGCAGCCTGATTAGCGGCTGCACCATCACGCAGCACGGTGGTACCAATCACGATCTCGTCGTCCCAGTCGGTGGCCATTTCCCCGCCCTTGGCAAAGAGCGCAAGGAGGTTAGCCACGTTGCGAGCAAAGAGGAAGCTCGCGTGAGTTGGCATGCCTGACGGTGGGTTGGACATACCCACGATGGAGGTGTTCCCTGAAATCACGGTCTCGCCAGCTTTGGTGAGTTCGCAGTTGCCACCGCCATCGGCAGCCATGTCGATGATGATGGAGCCAGGATGCATCTTGGCCACCATCTCGGCAGTGACAAGAATGGGAGCCTTGCGGCCGGGAACTGCGGCAGTGGTGATCACCACATCGGAGTTCCCCACTTCAGTGGCGAGTGCGTCACGCTGAGCCTGCTGCTCTTCTGGAGTTAGCTCACGCGCATAACCACCAGTGCCTTCAGCGGTAACGCCGAGGTCTAAGAAGGTCGCACCGAGACTCTCGGCCTCTTCCTTGGCAGCCGCGCGAACGTCGTAGGCCTTGACAATGGAGCCAAGGCGCTTGGCGGTGGCGATGGCCTGAAGACCAGCAACACCAACGCCCATAACGAGCACCCGTGCTGGAGGAACAGTGCCAGCAGCAGTCATGAACATCGGGAAGAACTTGGTCAGGGTCTCGGCGGCCAATAGCCCGGCGCGATAGCCAGAAACGGTGGCCTGAGAAGAGAGAGCGTCCATCGACTGGGCGCGAGAGATCCTCGGAAGGAGGTCAAAGCTCACGGCGGTTACCTTCCGCGTCGCGAGAGTCTTGAGCGCTTCCACCGACTGGCCGGGCTGGAGAAAACTCATGACCATGGCGCCTTCAGGAATCTGGGCAGCCTCGGCGTCGCTCGGAGCGTTCACGCGAACGATAATGCCCGCACCAGCCATGGCTGCAGATGCATCGGCCGCAATGGTCGCTCCGACTTCAGTGAATTGGGTATCAGTAAAGAAGGCGGCGGCGCCCGCGCCAGATTGAACAGCGACCTCAAAGCCGTCAGCGACGAGCTTCTTGGCTACCTCAGGGACAAGCGCGATGCGCTGCTCTCCTGCACGGGTTTCTGTGACTACAGCGATCTTCATCTTGTTGCTCCTCGCATGGATGCTCCCGAAGGCTCTGCTTAGGTTATCCCGATTGTTTGGTCTAGCCGCGTGCCGCGGTTAGGTAGGCGGGCCACTCTCCCCCGCCGTGGACGACGAGATTAGCGCCAGAAACATAGGCGGCCTGACCCGATCCCATCGCCAAGACCATGGCCGCGATATCGGCAGGAAGACCCATGCGGCCCAAGGGAACCGTGGCTGCCACGCGGGCAAAGCCCGCTTCGCCGCCGTAGTGCTCGGGCCCTGCACCCGTATCGAGCAGGCCTGCAGATACGCAGACCACTCTGACCTTTGGAGATCGGAAGAGCGTCGTGTAGGGAAAGAGTGTTCAGAGACGTGGAGATGTCGGG
>CAZTQJ010000070.1:0-6718 GCA_964615615.1 uncultured Acidimicrobiaceae bacterium | reverse complement strand
ACGATGTAGCTTCAGGTGACTGGAGTTCAGACGTGTGCTCTTCCGATCTGTCTTCTCCTGAGTGATAACTCAGTACAACGATCCGGCCGCCATCAATAACGCTTGCCAATGCTTGAGCGAGGACGTCTTGCAGCTGCTGCTCTTCGTCATTAACCAGGACGCGAAGGGCTTGAAACACTCGACGGGCCGGATGCCCACGGCGGCGCAGTGCGGCAGGGACGCAAGCTTCCACCACGGCGGCGAGTTGAGCGGTGGAAGTTGGTCGAGCCTTAACAATGGCTTCAGCGATGCGACGGGCCAGACGCCCTTCGCCGTGCTTTCGCAACAAGCTACTGAGCTCTTGTACATCAACCCTTGCGAGGTAGGCCGCGGCATCTTCACCACTGCTCTGATCCATGCGCATATCCAGAGGGGCATCAAAGCGCCACGAAAAGCCACGCTCGGCGGTGTCAATCTGCGGAGAACTCACGCCGAGGTCAAGCAGGACTCCCGAGATCTCCCGACCTTCGGTAAACCTGGCTAATTCACCAAAACTTCCATGCACGACTCTGGCGCGATCCCCAAAGGGCTCAAGCTTCGCTCTTGCAGCAGCGACTGCTAGCTCATCACGGTCGAGGGCCAGCACTGAGAGCTCACTGTTCGAAGAAAGTATTGCCGCCGAGTGTCCGCCGCCGCCTGCTGTGGCGTCCACGATAAGACCCGCGGGCACAAAGGAGAACTCGGCGACCACGTGGTCGAGCATGACTGGGTTATGTGAAAAAGACTGGGCCATCCGCAGCCGTGCAGGAGACGAAGGAGTTGGTAGCCAATGGCCACCGAGACCTGTCAAGGAGAGGGCGGAGGAGGGATCTCCTTGTTTGCCCCCTGCAAGGCTGCGCATGGTCCAGCGGCTCATTGCCACCGGAGTGTGATTTCTCCTTTCGATCACGGAGACGACGTTCACTCGCCGTCGTCCTCCAAGAACCACTGCTCTTCTGGAGCCACCCGCTCTTCCCAGATCACCGGGCTCCAGAGCTCAATGCGATCAATCGCACCGTGCACCAAGATTTCGCCGTCCAACTGCGCAAAGCTGCGCAGATAGGCAGAAATAGGCATACGGCCCTGCGCATCAACCGCAACTTCTTGAGAGTTCGCGGCCCAGAGGCGGGCACGGTTTCGCTGCTGGCGTCCACCATCACCCGATGCACGATGCAAGGAGGCGAGTTGGCGTTCGAATTCTGCGGGAGTCCAGAGCGCGAGGCAGCCCTCGCGATGTTCAGTAATGAAGCCCCCGCGTTCGAAAGAACTGCGGAACTTCACAGGAAGGATGACCCTCCCCTTGTCGTCAAGGCTGTGCTCATAGCGACCAACAAATCCAGCCATGAACACCTCCTCGAAGTCACGAGAACCCCTTTGGCTCCCCGAGCAACCACAGTACACCATTTAGCACCCTTTTGCTCCACCAATCTCCCCGAAGCCCCCCCTTGCCTCCCCAGAGGACCAAAAAGCGGGTATCTAGGGCCTCACCCAGGGTTTGGGCGATATCAAGCGGGCTTTTTACCCGGAGATTTCATGATTTTTGCCTGGAAACTGGGCCTTGAGGCCAGTTTGAAGCAGCGCGCGGACCCAGAGGAGCCGAGTAAAAGGTCAGGAAAATGCCCTTCAAGGCAATACTGCAGGGGAATTAGGGGTGGTACGAAGTGGAGCGCAGCCTTCAGGCTGCCAAAGATCGCTTGCTGCTAGGGCTCCATACGGTGCTGAGCTCGTGACCAGCGCAAGAAATCTGCAAATTCCTTAGCGGTCGGCGGGACCCCTGTGGAACCCCCGAGGATTTCGGTGCGAAAACTCATCCACGCCTCGGCAGGCAGTGGGAGAAAGGGGCTGCGTTGCCACCAGCCTCGAGGAGCGACGAGTCGGAGCTGGCGCAGGGCCTCTGGGGTCAGGCCCGGATGACGCAGGAGCGCCTTGAGAGCGGTAGAGAACTTCATAGTGGCAACTCCCCTAATTCTCGCAGACCGAGCGCGACAGCACCAAGCAGGGGACCTGCGTCACCGAGCCCGGCAGGCACAATGCGTGCAGTCTTCGTATAGGAAAGACCGCTGTGTTCGGCGAGTGAGCGATTAGCTGCCTCAAAAAATAGATCGCCGTAGCCGAGCGCAACTGAGCCTGCTACGCAAACCAAGTCAAGATCCAAGAGGCTTACCGCAGACGCAAGGGCCTGTCCTACGAGATATCCCGTCTGCATCTTGACGGCCTCGCTTGCATCCTTTGGCGATGCTCCAGTGATGTGCTCTATGGCAGTCCCGGAGGCTTCAGCTTCTAGACAACCCTGCACACCGCAGACACAGGGACGACCACCGGGCTTCACGATGACGTGTCCGAGGTGGCCAGCGTTACCGTGCTCGCCATCGAGCAAGCGCCCATCGAGCACAATCCCTGCCCCAATGCCGGTAGACACCACCATGGCGAGGTAGTTCCGACAATGTTGCGCTGCACCCATCCAACCCTCGCCCAAAGCAAGAGCCTTGGCATCATTGTCGATGACGACAGGTCGTCCATAGCAATCGCTGAGTCGCTGGAGGAGCGGAAAGTTGCGCCAGGCTGGGATATTCAGTGGCGAAACACTACGTCCGCCCATCTCCATGGGTCCCCCGCAGCCCACCGCAATAATCGCCATCTCATCGAGATGATCAGCGCTCTGCGCCAAGGAGGCATCGATGAGCTTGGCAATCGCCTCAAAGATAAGCTCCGCGCTTTGGGTCTTGGGGGTTGGCGCTTGTTGTCGTCCTCGCAAGAGTCCGTCGGCAGCGCCTGAGGCAACGGCAATTTTCGTACCACCAATATCTATGGCCAGCACTCTGGTGTCGACCAAGATTTACTAGTCCTCAGTAGGACGGTGGAATCTGCTTGAGAACCAGGAGCGCACGGAGTGGACGCGCTGCTCGATCCCACCTTCTATGCCTGATGGCTCATCCTCATGCAGTGAGCGCGTGAGGTCGTTCCATCCTGCCCGACCCACTTGCCGAACACTGCGTTCAAAAACCACCAGAGCACCAAGCATGAGGAGCAGGCCAAAGATGCCGAAGATAATGGACTGAGTAAAGCCAGCGATGACCACGGCAACGCCGACGAGAAAACTTAAGGCAGCCCATTTAGCGGTGCGACCTGCGTGACGGTAGATGGTTTCATTGGCGACGCGGTCCGCAAAGCGGGGATCTTCACGAACGAGGGATTCCTCGAGTTCGGCGAGAATACGCTGCTCGTGATCTGAAAGTGGCACCGCTTCTCCTCTCTACATGCCCGACATTATGGCTTTTGCTCATTCTAGGGCGATGCGGACTGGGCCGTTATGGCACGGAGGGTCTCCCGGTTCTACGCTCACCCTATGACCAACGCTTACGGCCTCACGGCTCTTGAACTCGCCCAAAAAATAAAAGAAGGCTCAACGAGCCCGAGCAAGGTAATGGCCGAGGCCATCACAGCCATGGACGCCGTCAACCCCGCAATCAACGCCATCACCTTGCGTCGCGATGAAGAGGCTCTTGCTGCGGCGGCTGACATCGAGCGCGATCTCGAAAAGGGCATTGATCGCGGTCCTTTCGCTGGTGTACCCATCCCGATTAAAGACCTCACTCCGGTGGCGGGCTGGCCCACCACCTACGGTTCGTCGTCAACGGGCGACCCCATTGCTCAACTTGACCATCCTGTGGTGGCCGCCCTTCGCAGGGCTGGTTTCATCCCCTGTGCGCGAAGCAATACACCCGAATTCGGTAGCATCACCGTCACCGAGAACAGTCGATACGGCATAACGCGAAATCCCTGGAACCTTGATCACACACCTGGAGGATCAAGTGGCGGTGCGGCCGCAAGTGTTGCTGCAGGGATCTTCACTGTTGCCCACGCCAATGATGGGGGCGGTTCTATACGTATTCCCGCCTCCTGCACCGGCCTCGTGGGCCTCAAGCCATCACGTAATCGCGTACCCGTCCCAGCTTTGCAGTGGTTTGGAGCATCAGTAGAGGGTGTGGTCACCAAAGACCTTGCCGATACTGCTGCCATCCTCGATCTCATTAGCGGCCCGGATCCGCTTGCCTGGGATAACGCACCGGCTCCCCTGCGCCCCTTTGCTCAAGAACTTGGCGCAGACCCCGGCAAGTTACGCATCGGCATGGTCACCACAGCACCACTGGGCCTCCCTATCGATGCTGAAGTCTTAGCGGCCGTTCACCTAGCCGCCAAGCTCTTAGAAGCCGCCGGTCATGAGCTCTATGAACACCAAGAACCGCTCTTTCCTGATGAGCTCATCATCGACTTCATCACCGTGGTCGGATCAGGCTTTGGTGACTACGACAACATTGACCCAAGCAAGCTCGAGCCACATAACGCCCACGCCTACGAGGTCGCCCAAGGCACGAACTCGCTTGACCTTGTCGCAGCACTCAGAAGGATTCAGCTGGCGAGTCGAGAGATCGTAGGCAGGATCTCACAAGCTGCAGATCTGATCCTCTTGCCCACCATCGCCATTGAGCCACCAAAGGCTGGTGCAGTGCTCGCTGCATCACACGCCAATCCTGAGGGGCCACCCCTTGAGGTAGTCCAAATGGCAGCCTTCAACGCGCCCTTCAATATGAGTGGACAACCAGGAATTTCCCTACCCATCCACGTCAGTGCATCGGGTTTACCCATCGGAGTCCAACTTGTTGCCCCCTCCTGGGGCGAGGCAAGCCTCATCCGCGTGGCCTCTCAGCTCGAGGCTGCAGCCCCTTGGAAGCAGCGCGTAGCGGGGGCTGCCCACGTTTAGCCCCATCACTATGACATTGGTTGGTAAGTTCTCGATGTGACCAAGCCCAGCGAAATCTCTCAGACCGAAATAGCCAAGAAGGCCGGCGAGGGTCATCCCCGACCCAAACTCGCCAGAACAAGAACGGTCACCTCCTGGATACTCATCGTGATGGTGGGTATTTTTGCGCCAATCACCATCCTCTCTGGCTGGGCCATCAAGACCGTGACCAATACGGACCGCTACGTCGCCACCCTGCAACCCCTCGCCCGAGACAAGGCCATTACGACCTACATCGCCAATACTGCGACGGCCAAACTTTTTGCCGACGGACGTATCGAAGCCAAGGTTGCCGAAGCCCTTCCGAAGCCAACGAAGTTTCTCGCTACTCCGCTCACCGCAGAACTCGAACGCAGTACGAACAAGATTTTCCTGAAGGGTCTACAGAGCTCATGGTTCCCCAAACTCTGGGACCGTGAAAATCGCTTCACCCACGGCACTGCTGTCGCCATCCTTCAGGGCAAGTCGACTCCTGCACTCAATCGCGCGCGAGCCCTGGCAATCAATGTCACCCCCGCTCTTGAACAGGCAAATCAGACGCTGAATGAGCGAGGGATCACCGTCTTTAATCCCATTGTCCGACGTCTGGTGAGCAAGCATGCGGTATCGGTCAATCTCGCCACCGCAAAACAGCTCGAGCAAGCCCAGGGCCTCTTTCGATTCGTTATCGATTTTCGCCTCATGCTTGTAGCGGTCTTCCTCGTGCTCGCAGCGCTAGCCATTGCCATCGCGCGACGTCGTCGCGTCACGCTGACCAGAGTGCTTGTCGCTACGGCCCTTGGCTGTTGCCTCACCCTCGTGGGCCTCACCTTCGCAAGGTCAAGCTTTATCGGCCTTGCTCCTGCGGATGCACAGGCTGCGGCTGGCGCAATCTTTGATACCGTCTTGCGCTTCTTCCACGCTGCACTTCGCAGCAGCTTCGTCGTGGCTGGAATACTCGCTGCCATCAGTTGGGCTACGGGACCGACACCACGAGCGATCACCCTGCGTGCAGCAGTCGCTAAGGGTTCATCGCGATCCCTAGAAGCTGCCCGTGGTGCTGCAGAGTCACAGAAGGCTCAAGAGGCTGCGGCCCATCTCAATACTGCGGCGCTGTGGCTGAGCGAACGAGCGTCGGCCATTCTCGTGGGCCTCGGCGCGATCCTGGCCATCGTGTTGGCTTTTGCCACTACGCCCGGCACCCTCTGGTGGGCACTGACCATTGGCATCCTGATTTCGGCCCTTCTTGCCCTTTCACGCTGGCGCGCTGAACACCAAGAGGGTCGCTAGCCAAATCAGGGAGCCTGGCAGCCTGCCCCACTGTCACCGCTTGCTCTACTCTTGCCCAAGGCAGGTGAGCAGCGAGCCAAAATGGCGAAGAAAGGCTAGGAACAGATGGCAGCAGTAATGAAGGCACGCACGCTTTGGGGACTCGTCGCTGAGCGGGCTGCAGCCACTCCCGATCAGATGATGCTCATAAACGCCGAAGGCGAAACAGTGACCTTCGGCGCCTTCGCCGAACGCGCCGAACGCATTGCTGCGGGACTCGCAGAGCAAGGTATCGGCGAGGGCAGCAGGGTCTCTTGGCAATTGCCCACCCAGATCTCCAGCGTCCTGCTTTCCATGGCCCTCGCGCGCTTGGGTGCTCTTCAGAACCCCATCATCCACCTCTACCGTGAGCGCGAACTGGGTTTTGCCGTCCGTCAAACTGCTTCACAGTGGCTCTTTCTCCCTGGAATCTGGCGCGGGACGGACTATCTCGACATGGCTGAACGTGCCCTTGGCAATGACCTCAGCAATGTTCAGGTCATCGATGTCAGCCTTGGACTTCCCGAGGGTGACCCCGCCAACCTGCCACCCTTTGTAGAAGCAGAAGAGCTCCCCGTTCGCTGGATCTACTACACCTCCGGCTCTACCTCT
>CAZTQJ010000069.1:0-6727 GCA_964615615.1 uncultured Acidimicrobiaceae bacterium | reverse complement strand
TCGGCCAAAGAACTCTGGCCGGTGATGGTCATGGATTGGGTCTTGCCCGTTGCCTTGTCCTGCGCCGAGACATGCACGATGCCGTTGGCATCGATGTCAAAGGTCACCTCAATCTGGGGCATCCCCTGAGGGGCTGGCGGAATATCGACAAGTTGGAACTTGCCCAGGGTCTTGTTGTACATCGCCATTTCGCGCTCACCTTGCAGCACGTGGATCTCCACGCTGGGCTGGTTGTCATCTGCCGTGGTGTAGGTCTGTGAACGCTTGGTCGGGATGGTGGTGTTGCGCTCGATGATCTTGTTCATGATCCCGCCCTTGGTCTCAATGCCAAGGCTCAGCGGCGTGACATCGAGCAGGAGGACATCCTTCACGTCTCCCTTGAGGACACCGGCCTGCACGGCGGCACCGATGGCAACAACCTCATCAGGGTTCACGCCCTTGTGTGGGTCTTTACCCGTCAGGCTGTGCACGAGTTCTTGCACTGCGGGAATACGCGTGGAGCCACCGACCATGACCACGTGGTCGATTTCACCAACGGACATCTTGGCGTCCTTAATGGCTGCTTCGAAGGGTGCTCGGCAACGCTCAACGAGATCGGCGGTGAGCTCATTGAACTTCGCGCGCGTCAAGGTGAGGTCAAGGTGCTTTGGGCCCTCAGAGGTTGCGGTGATAAAGGGCAGGTTTACCGCAGACTCCTGAAGACTGGAGAGTTCAATCTTGGCCTTCTCTGCGGCTTCCTTCAGGCGTTGAATTGCCATCTTGTCAGCGGCCAGGTCGACGCCCTCATTATCCTTGAAGGTTTTGACGAGGTAATCGATAATGGCCTGGTCCCAGTCATCACCACCGAGGCTGGTGTCCCCAGAAGTCGACTTGACCTCAAAGACGTTGTCGGCGATCTCAAGTACCGAAACGTCAAAGGTTCCACCACCGAGGTCGAAGACCAAAATGGCCTGCTCTTCATCATCCTTTTCGAGGCCGTAGGCGAGCGCTGCGGCGGTTGGCTCATTAATGATGCGCAAGACCTTCAAGCCAGCAATCTGACCTGCCTCTTGAGTGGCGGTGCGCTGAGCATCGTTGAAGTAAGCGGGAACGGTAATAACGGCTTCGGTCACTTCATCACCGAGGTAGGCCTCGGCATCCCTCTTCAGCTTGCCAAGAATTCGCGCCGAGATTTCCTGAGCGGTGTAATCCTTGCCATCAATTGGCAGAGTCCAACTCGTACCCATGTGGCGCTTTACTGAGCGAATCGTGCGGTCAGGGTTCGTAATGGCCTGACGCTTAGCTACTTCTCCCACCAAGACTTCACCGGTCTTGGAGAATCCAACCACCGACGGGGTCGTGCGACCGCCCTCGGCGTTGGGAATGACGACTGGCTCGCCGACTTCAAAAACTGCCACCACGGAGTTGGTGGTACCTAGGTCAATGCCTACTGCCTTAGCCATTACTGCCTCTTCTCTTCTTGCATCGGAACTCATCAACGGTTCCCTGGATTTCCGGCCTTTCCGAATCTCCGTGACTCCACTCTAGCAAACTTGAGTCGAGTCTTGTCAAGTTTTCTTTCTAAATGACACTCAGGTAATTCTCAGCCAGCAAAAGCCGGTTTTACTGCCTGAAATGCCAGAAATTTGGCTTGGGGCTGGGGCTGGCTACCATCGGCCTATGGCTGAACTCATCCTTCTCCGACACGGGCAGTCCGATTGGAACGCCAAGAACCTCTTCACGGGTTGGGAGGATGTCGACCTCACCGAGCAGGGCCGGGCCGAAGCCAGCCAGGCCGGCAGGCTCCTCGTAGAGGCTGGAGTTGATGTTCGCGTCCTCCACACTTCGCTGCTCACCAGGGCAATCCGAACAGCGCATCTCGCCTTAGACGCTGCTGATCGCCTGTGGGTTCCCGCCAAACGTGACTGGAGGCTCAATGAGCGCCATTACGGGGATCTTCAAGGCAAGGACAAGAAGCAAACCACCGAGCAATACGGTGCTGACCAAGTCAAGATCTGGCGCCGGAGTTATGCCACTCCGCCACCGCCCCTCCCTGCAGGTGATCCTCGCCTCGCCAAGGCCGATCCTCGCTATCGCGATGTTGACCCCGCATGCTTGCCAGCAAGCGAGTGCCTAAAGGATGTCGTTGAACGCACCGTCCCCTATCTCACTGAGGTCATCGCCGCCGACTTGGCGGCTGAAGCCTCAAAGGGAGGAGCGGTGCTTGTCGTTGCGCATGGCAACTCCTTGCGTGCACTGCGTAAATATCTCGAAGGCATAGGAGACGATGCAATCGTCGATCTTGAAATACCCACCGGTATCCCCTACCGCTACGAATTAGGGCCTGATCTTCAGGTCATCAGCGGTTCCTATCTCGGAGACCTTGAAGCCGCAGCCAAGGCTGCCGCTGCAGTAGCCAAACAAGCTGGCTAGTACTTCGCCGAAGAATCTTCAAGCAGCTTCAACGCAGAACACGCCGCCCAAATCGCCATAAGCGACCTGGACGGCGTGCCTCTGTACTGCTTTAGGAATTAGTTAGAGCGCATCGTCTCCTCGCTCGCCGGTGCGAACCCGCACTGCCGAGTCGACGGGAACAACCCAGACCTTGCCGTCACCGATCTTGCCGGTGGCCGCGGTCTGAACAATGGCATCAACCACTTCGTCCACCTGACCATCCTCAACGAGGAGCTCAATGCGGAGCTTCGGCACGAAGTCAACTTCGTACTCTGCGCCCCGGTAGACCTCGGTGTGGCCACGCTGACGACCGAAACCTTGGGCCTCGGTAAGCGTCATGCCACTCACGCCGATGGACTTGAGCTTCTCTTTGACATCATCAAGCTTGAAGGGCTTAAGGACTGCAACTACTAACTTCACCTGGGACCTCCCTTAGGCGTGGACTTCGAACGATTGGCTTGCAGGGCTGACTGAGTCATTTCAGCCCTCCTCAGTCCGAGAGGCTAGCGAAGTCACGCGCTCGGCGAAGGTTGCCTGTGGGAAGGCTTCTTCGTCATGCATCGCAAGGTCACCAACCTCGAGGACATCATCGGGCTCACGCAGGCCTCGGCAGACCACCTTGACCACCATCAAGATGATCGCGGTCATGATCGCGGTGAAGACTACGACCCAGCTGGCAGCGAGGAATTGCTCCCAGAGCTGGTGGAAGGAGTGGTTGTAGAACCATCCGCCCACGCTGAAGGAGCCATCGCCGGCATAGTTCTTACCACTGACGCCGTAGACCGTCATGCTCGGGTCAGCCACCAAGCCGACCATGAGGCCACCGATCAGACCGGCAATGCCGTGGGTGTAAACCACACCCAAAGCATCATCAACCTTCGAGAAGGGCTTGACCTTGGAGAGGTAGTTCCAAGCCACCCAGACCAGTGATGAGCAGACGACGCCGACGGCGATAGCGCCGACTCCACTAACAAAGCCTGCCGAGGGAGTGATCCCCACCAGTCCACAGATGATGCCGTTGACAGCACCCAGGAAGGTTGGCTTCTTGCTCTTACTAAAGAGCATGTCCATGAGCACCCAGGTCAACATCGCCAGCGCTGCAGCAATGTTGGTGTTGAGCACAGCTGCCGAAGTGTCGGCACCTGCGTAGTAGGGAGCGCCGCCGTTAAAGCCGTTCCAGCCAAGCCAGATGATGCCAATACCGATAGCGGCAAACATGAGGTTGTTGGGAACTGCGTGGGTTCGGTCACGCTTGAGGCGCGGGCCGATGATCCAGGCGGCGACAAAACCGGCAACACCGGCAGAAGTGTGAATGACGAAGCCTCCGGCAAAGTCAACGGCACCCTTCTGGGCGAAGAAGCCTCCACCCCACATCAATGCTGCGTTGAAGCAGTAGACGAAGGTAATCCACAGGGGAACCAGCAAGAGCCAGGCCTTGAACTTGATGCGGCCCACAATTGCCCCAAGGAAGAGCAAGGGGGTGATCGCCGCAAAGGCAAACTGGAAGTAGGCCAAGGTCGAGGTTGGGTAGTGGAAGGGAACCAAGGTATTGGTGCCCGACACCGCTTGATTCTGTTCGCCGAAGTGGCTCAGAATCGGGTGAGGCTTACCAATGAGTCCCGACCAAAAAGAGCCAGTAGCTCCGAGGTGGGCCTGTGGGCCGAATCCCATGTTGTATCCCCAAAGGATCCACACCAGCATCGTGAGTCCAAAACCGGTGAACACCATCAACATGGTGTTCACGACCCATTTGCGCTGGAGTAGGCCTCCATAAAGCACGGCAATCCCGGGAAGGCTCATCAAGCCCACCAGAGTGGCCGCGATTAGCTGCCAGGAGTTATCTCCTGGATTCAGCCAACTGGGGTAGGGAATGTTGCTCGCGGCGAGCAGCACGTGATCTCCTCTCTCTCCCGGCCCCGGATGAGGCCGTGGGAATAGTCTGCGGCTTGGGGATTTCCCTTCCGTAACCGGACTGTTACGGCTCCGTGAACTCGCCTAGGCGGGCACGAAAGGCCTATGCCCACTAGCGTCTGAGTCATGGCCCCTAACGACAAGATCACCCGTCTCCGTGAAACCTGGCTCTTTTCAGGATGTTCAGAGCGTGAGCTGCGCAGCATCGCCAAGGCTTTTGATGAAGTAGATGTGCCCGTCGGTCGCGTCCTCTGCGAGGCAGGGACGGTAGGTCGGGAATTCTTCATCATCCTTTCGGGGATGGCTTCGGTGCAGCGCAATGGCAAGAAGGTCGCGAACCTGGTGGCCGGTGACTATTTCGGTGAGTTGGCACTGCTCGACCGCCGACCCCGTTCTGCAACGGTTGTTTCAGCATCCATCATGGATCTCTTAGTCCTTGACCAGCGTCGCTTCAATGGTCTACTCGACTCAATTCCTGCACTCAGTCGTAAATTGTTGGCCGCAACCGCCACTCGACTACGCGAAGCCGACGCGAAGGCTTTCAGCTAGTTCAGCGCACAAGGACTAGGCGATCTTTCGCCTTTCTCACCTTGCTAGGAAAGCTCAGGTCGCTTGATTAAGCGCTCACACTCGCGTCATCAGGTTCAGCCACGTCGTCGTGCTGAGCGAGGTGATGACGGTCAACGTTCACCATGCAAATGAAGATGATGGCTGCTAGCAACATGCTCCCTGCACCCCAGCGGAAGGCTACGGAAAAGCCGTGGGTAAGGGCATCGGGTGGCGTCGCATGCGCCGGCAGGGCTGCTCCGTGCCACACATGGGAGGCCGCAAACGTGGCCGTCGCGCTGATGGCAATGGTGTTGAAAATTGCTGTTCCGAGCGAACCACCAATTTGCTGAGCGGTATTTAGCACTGCAGAGGCAATGCCGGACTCGTGAAAGGGCACATTGAACAGCGCCGTCGAAGAAATCGCCACGAAGGTCATGCCGAGTCCGAGGCTCATCAGCAAGAGCGCGGGCAAAACGGAAGTCACATAGCTAGAGCCTGGCGCAATGAAGGAAAGGTAAAGCAGGCCGCTTGAAGCCATCGTCATACCAAATGCACCTATCGGCCGTGGCCCAAACTTCGGAAGCAACTGACTCGCCGCTCCGGCGCTGGTCATCACCCCAAGGGAGAAGGGCAGGAAGCAAAGGCCGGCGTGGACAGGGCTGTAGCCGTGGACATTCTGGAAGTAGAAGGTCATGAAGAGGAACATGCCAAAGAGTCCCGATGCAAGGAAGAACTGCGACAGGAAGGCACCGCCACGAACTCTCGCCAAAATGACACCAAGCGGCAGGAGGGGATGGCTGGCTTTGGACTCATAGGCCACGAAAATGACCAAGAGTGCAACACCCGTCGCAATAAAGGCAATGGTCTTACTTGATCCCCAACCAGCGCCAGGACTTGCAGCCTCGGTGATGCCGTAGACCAAGGAAACAAATCCCAAGGTAGAAAGCAATGCTCCAGGGACGTCGTACTTCGTTTTGCCATGCAGCTTGCTCTCACGAACATTAGGAATCGCGAGTACCACGGCAATGAGGGCCATGGGAATATTCACGAAGAGACACCAGCGCCAAGAGGCATACTGCGTCAATAGTCCACCGGCGATCAGCCCGATGGCGGCACCAGCGCCCGATAGTGCGCCATAAACCGCGAAGGCCTTAGCGCGCTCTTTTGAATCAACAAAGGTCACGGAAATCAAGGAGAGTGCCGCCGGTGCGAGTATGGCGCCAAAGGCGCCCTGCAAGGCACGAGCCGCAAAGAGCAGGCCCTGATTCGGAGCGAAGCCACCAAGCGCTGAAGCGAGGGCAAAGCCAATCAAACCAATGATGAAGACTTTCTTACGGCCTGAGTAGTCAGCAATGCGGCCACCGAGCAAGAGGAGACCTCCGAAGGCAAGGGTGTAGGCCGTGACGACCCACTGGCGGTTTGCCGCGGAGATCCCCAGTGCCTTTTGGGCATCGGGAAGAGCAATGTTGACGATTGAAGCATCGAGAATCACCATTAATTGCGCAATGGCAATCACCACCAGCGCAAGCCAGCGCTTGGGATCAGGGATATGCACTTCTGGGGAGGCTGCTTGAGTCATGGGACAAGCATAAGCCCCTAGGCCAGAAAATAAATCCTTATGAGCGCTGCGGCGGGCCAGATTCTGCCCAATGCACTACTCGGCCGAGGGCTCACCACTGGATGCGGGAGCCCCAGCAAGGCTGACTCCTAAGGATTCTTCGAAGACTTGAGAGATGTCCATCACGCGTACGTCATCAGCACGACCCTCGGCCTTCACCGCGTCATCAAGCATGATCATGCAGAAGGGGCAGGCGGTCGAAACGATGTCAGCTCC
>CAZTQJ010000068.1:0-6765 GCA_964615615.1 uncultured Acidimicrobiaceae bacterium | reverse complement strand
ATTCCCGTCGATGTCAACCGCGACGCCCTTTGGCCCGTAGAAACCACCCCCAATGATCGTCTTCGCGCCTGTCGGGTCTTGCTTGATGATGTCGTTGTCGCCCCAGTTGGCGATGTAAAGGTTGCCCGCGGCATCAAGAGCGATTCCATGAGGAATGTTGAGATCTAGTGCCAGCTCCGCTTCGCTCGTGATCTTGCCCGAGGGGGGACCCTGAGGCGATGCGGGGACGAGCGGGAGTGGCGACTCTGGTGCTGAGGCCGCCGAAGGCAAACTTTCGAGTAAGGCATTTTGTGCAATCACCGTAACGGTGTAGGTCTGGCGAGGATCAAGGTTCGTGATTTCACAACGGTTACCCGTATCGATGCTGTTGTCGTAGCTGCAGGTCCTCCCTCCGGGACTTGCCGTTGCGCGATAAGCCACGATGGGTGAACCACCATCGTCACGTGGTGGTGACCAAGTAACGGTGAGGCCTCCACCCCGTGACGTTGGCACCGCAGTGGGGGCGGTGGCATAGCGGTAGAGATGCTCAAAGGTCTGGAAATACAACTCTCCTGAAGCGGAGATGGCAACTGCTGCGGGAGGATCACCGTCTGCAGCTGAAGCGATCGCTGAAATCTCACCACCTGGCGGGTAGACGAAGAGTTCACCGCCCGTCCCGTTCCATGATGCGATATAGAGATTTGAGTTTTCATCAAAGCTCATTTCACTTGCATTAACCCCACTCGTTTTCGTCTGGAAGGCTCCGGCTTCATAGCTCGCGATCGTATTATCGGCTGAGAGTGGAGGACCCACGGAGAACCAGGGGACATCATCTGGTGCAATGGCCACCGCATCAACATTGGCACTCGCATTACTTGAGTGACTCACTGTTCCATCAGGCTGAATCATCCAGAAGTAGTCACTGAAAGCCCTCGTGATATAAATCAGACCGCTGGAATCAACGGCCATGTTCCAAACGTCATGCAAACCAAAGGGGATACTGCGAATGAGCGTCAAGTTCGCATCAAACTCATAGATGAAATCGTCTGAACGGGCGACGTAAAGGTTCCCGTGCTGATCGGTGGCCACCACTTGCGCGTCGCTAATCCCCGTATCGGTCCTGTTGCCGGTGCCGATATCAACCTGATACACGTGGCCATCACTGGCATTAACCACAAATGCATAATCCATGGGACTGATCGCCATGGATAGCGCCAGATCAAAACTCCGGCCCACACTGGATGTCAGGTTCCCAGCGAGGCCACAACAAGGGCCTTGCGGAGGACTTGGTGGACCAGTGACCACTACGGGATCCGTGGTGGTCGCCGAGCTCGTTCCCACGCTGTTTGTTGCCGTGACCGAGAAGGTCCAGTTCACTCCCCTCGCCAGCCCCACGATGACACAGCTATCGCGTGGCGGAGAGCCGTCAGTGGGGACGATATATGCACAGGACTTGGTGGGGTCTTCTACTGCGGTGACTGCATAGGAGGTCACTGCTAAGCCTCCATCGAAGGCAGGAGCCGTCCAGCTCACCGCAACGCTTCGGTTTCCCGCCACTGCCGCAACCGTCGATGGGGCCTCCGGAGCTGTCGCGAAAGGAGTGGCGGCATTAGATACTTCTGAAGCCACTCCACTGTCAATGGCGTTTGTTGCGACGACCCGAAAGGTATAAGGAGTCGGCACATCAACCGCTAATCCACGCACCGTGCATTCATCAGTCTCGGCAGAACCATCGATGGGCACCACATAGGTGCAGGATTTTGTGGGATCTTCGACGGCCGTGGCTGTGTAGGAAAGAACCTGCGAGCCGCCGTCATCCTCAGGTGGCGACCAGCGAATAGTTGCCGAGCTGTTGCCGGCCGTGGCATCAATCCGAAAACTGGTGATGCTCTTGCCGTTCCAGTTCGCGATGACCGGTTGCCCATTTGGCCCAATAGAAAGAAAGTCGGGGTCGTTTACCCCAGCTGAATTCGTCTTTTCGCTGCCATCAGTGCGGATCTCCAAGATATTCCCAGCGTCAGCCTGAGCAATGAAGAGATTTCCCGAGGCATCAACGGCGATACCACGGGCCCCCGCAAGTCCGTCACGGACAAGCCTTGATCCGCTGAGATCGGCATAAATCTCATAAACCCTCTGGTTCGAAAAATCCAACTCATAGGCATTGCCCGATGGGTCAATGGCGATCTGAAATGGCCATGCCCAATAGCTTCCCCCTTGTGGTGTGTACTCACTTCGGTTTCCGCTGGGGTCAATATGCGTAACGGCATAATCCGATGAGACCCAGAAGTTCCCCATCTGGTCAATCTCGACATCCGTCGGAAGTGCAATGCCTGAAAACTTCACTGCCTGGGTCCCATCAGGAGCAATTTCTACGACCCGGTTATTCCAATGATCGGCAATGTAGAGATTGCCTTCGCTATCAACCGCCAGACCCATGGGTCCGCTCAGTCCCTCGCCCAAGATGCCCGTGCTGCCATCCACGCCATAGCGATAGACCTTGGCCTCAGCGCCGGCGGTCGCATAGAGATTGCCCGCAAGGTCGAAGCTTGTAGCCGAATAGTTCGGCCCAGTAGCAAGGGTGACGACGGCTGGCTGTGGCGCTCCTGGCGCTAGGGCAGGCTTGACTCCTTGAGTTTGGAAAGGATCACTCGAGCCAACGAGATTTTCAGCGGTCACCTCAAAGCGGTAACTCACACCATTGACGAGTCCGCCAACAACACAACTATCGGCCTCCGGGGAACCATCGGTAGGTACTTCAAAGCGACAAGATTTTGTTGGGTCTTCGACTGAAACGACTTGATAAGCCAAAATCGGTGATCCACCATCTGAAATCGATGGCTCCCAGCTCAAGGTCGCGTAGCCGTTGCCGGGCTTGGCCTCCACATGCATTGGTGGAGAGGGGACGTTGGATGGGGCAGTAAAGGGTGCCGAAACCAAGGCTGGGCTATTCCCATAAGACGAATGTGCGGTAATCGAGAAGGTGTAGTCGGTACCAGGATCAAGATTGCGCACCACGCAGCTGAAGTCCTTACCTGGTCCAACCTCGTAGTCACAAGATTGAGAACCCGGTGAAGCCGATACGTGATAGGCGGTTATCAATGCTCCACCATTGTCAGAAGAAGGCATCCAACTGACTCTTGCGCCACCCGGACGACCTTCAACGAGGGGCTGAGGAGCTATCCGGTGAAGACTGTTTGCCAGCTCATCGGAGACCACCACGCTTCCATCGGGGGATAAGGCAACGCCGTCCATTTGACCCGTAAAGAGGCCAATAGCCCAAGAGCCACTCTTGCTGTAGGCGACCAACTGATGGATGCCCCAATGGCCCAGCCCGCCGGCTTCCACGACGTAGAGCATCCCCGCCGGGGTCGTGGTCATACCCGCTGGGTGATCGAGGCCGCTCTCTACGAGAGCCTGATTGAAGTTGCTATCAATAGCAGAAATTTCGCCAGTCCCGTAATCCGAAACGTAAACCGTCGAGCCATCCGGAGCAAGCGCCAGGCCTAGTGGCCTATCAAAGCCAAAGCCGACACTGATCTTCTCGCCTGAGCCAGCGAAGACTACGTCAACTTTGCCACCGCCGAAGTCGCTCACCCAGATATCACCTTCAAGAGTCACTAGGACATTAAAGGGACTGTTAAATCCGTTTGCAACCGTGCCTTCCGATTGGCCATCTTGCGAGAATTCCAAGACTGCACCGCTATTGGGTGGGCCAAGGACATTTCCGACAACGACAAAGACATTCCCCAAGGGGTCGATAAACATTCCCCGAGGGCTATCAAGACCTGAGGCAAATCTTGTGGTCACGCCTTGAGGCGTTGTTTTATTGATGTCACCTGAGACATAACTGGCATAGAGGTTGCCTTGCGAGTCATAGGCCACTCCAATTGACCCAGACGTGGCGCTTAGGTAATCAGTCAAAGCCCCACCCATGTCTGACCAACCTGGATAAGTATTGAAGGCACCGTTGAAGCCCAAAGGCGCCGAGGGAAGGTCCATTGGCGTAACCGACTCACTCGCCGCCGATGCGGGTGAGTCGCCGACCGCATTAATGGCAACCACGGTGAAGGTAAAACTTTTACCGTTAGGGAGATTCGGCACCGTGCAACTATCGATTTCCGGTGATCCATCGGTAGGAACGATGTAGCTGCAACCAAAAAAGATGGACTCTTGAGTGGAAACTTGGTAGGAGATAATTGGACTACCGCCATCGGAAGCTGGCGGTACCCAACTCACGGTCGCTGTTGCTGGAGCAGCAAGTGCCACCACCGAGGTCGGCGCGTCAGAAGTTGAGGGATGCGGGGTCACCTTGGCACTTGAAGCTGAACTTGGACCTTCCCCAGCCTCGTTGCTTGCCGTGACGCTAAAGCTATAGGCCGTGCCGTTATCAAGCCCGGTAATGGTGCAGCGATAGCCGCTATCGGTAAGCGTTTGGTAAGTGCAGTGCCGACCACCAGGTTCTGCGGTGACCGCATAGCTCAAGATCGGTAATCCCCCATCATCGCTGGAGGGCATCCACCGAACAGTGGCGCGCCCATTTGACGCACTTGCTACTGGGCCTCGGGCGAGACTCAAAATACTCAAGTCAGCGGCATCAGTGCTGTAGTAGATGTTCCCCAACGCATCTTCGGCAAGGTTGAGAATTTGATCCGGGCTTGAAGCGAGGGTGACAGGATTCCCGGCTTCATCAATGGAAAGGACTGAAGACCCTCCCGCAATTGAGTAGCTCATGGAAAAATTCGCATCAACTACGAGAGAGGAAACCGTTCCTAGTCCATGAGCGACGACCTGTTCAGTTCCGTCAGCATCGATTTTCACGATTTCGCCTGAACTCGTCCCGACGTAAACGGAATTCTGAATTGTTCTATCGGGGCTGACGGCGAGCGCCGTGATATCTAGGCTTGGATCGCGAGCGAAACTCACCAGTTCCCCATTTACCTTGAACTCGAAAATTTGCCCTGCCGTATTAGCAATGAAGAGATTTCCATCACGGTCGACGGCGATGCCGCCCCCAACAATGTCGCCTGGATCTTGATTTAAGGGAGCCAGACGGGCTGTCTGACCTAAGGCTACCTCGACTAATGCCTGAGTTGCAGGGTCGTAGTAGTAAACCGTGCCGCTCGGGCTCACCACACAGTGACTGGCATTGATATCGCCAGCGAAGGTTGAAACCTGACCGAGTGTTCCATCGCTGGCCTCTCGGTAGAGCTCGCCTGCTCCATGGCCAAGCCCATAGACATTCCCTTGTGCATCGAGGCCGCAGATCATGAGGTTTGCACCAACGCTAGAAAAATGAGTCGCTTCAGAGAGTGCGGGAGCATCGACGGGTGGCATGGGTGCACTGGGCACATCCGAATTCACCAGGCTCGGTGCTGCAGGCGCTGAATCGGAACTTTCCCCATTTTGATTTGTGGCAGTCACCGTGAAGACATAGGCCTCATTGTGACGAAGTCCGCTGATGACGCATTGGTCCGACTCTGGCGCACTGACGACATAACGGCAGCCATGACCTGGTGGCGTAGAACTCACGCGATATCCAGTAATTGGCATGGCCCCGTCATCGGCAGGAGGCAACCACGAGGCCACAACCGTTGAGCCGTCTGGGCTCCGGGGCGTCAATACCAGTGTGGTGGGTGCATCAGGAACTGAACTCGGTCGAACTAAATTAGAAGATGGCGTCGCGGGGCCTTCTCCCCCTGGTCCCATCGCCCTTACGGTGAAGCTGTAGTTCGTTCCATTACTGAGTCCGCTAACGGTGCAGTGGTCCCCAGAGTCTGTGGTCGCGTCATAGCTGCATTGCGCTCCACCGGGATCCGCAGTGACCGTATAGGAAGTGATAGCTAAGCCGCCGTCATCGGCAGGCGGACCCCAAGTGACCGTTGCTGACTTTGAGGCAGCTTCCGCGTAGGGGCCTAGGGGTAAATGCAAAATGGAATTATTACGACCGTCTGAAACATAGAGGTCCCCGTTTGGTGAGGTCACAACGCCCAGCAGCCAGCTCGGGTTTGAAAAATTTCCGACAGCGTGTGCTTCTGAACCATCGGTGTGCATAATTAAGACCTGACCCGCCGCGGGCCAGGTCACGGCGATGTCACCCGCTGCGGTAATCGCAATGCCTTCGCCGTTGGCAACTCCGCCTATGAGCGTTGACTTTGCCCCGCCTTGGGTGAGTTTTGAAATGACTCCAGTGTCAGGGTCAACGACAAAAATATCACCCGCTGCATCAACAGCAAGGGCCGAAGGGTTCACAAAATCGGAACTCAGGACGACCTGGCTGCCGTCGGGGTGGACTGCCACGATGGAGTGGTTCGCCCCCCCCTGCGAGATGTAGACAACACCATCTGGCCCAAGAGCAATATCTGTGGGGTTGCTAAGGCCTGTCCCAAGGGTTGACACCGAACCGTCGGGGGCAACCTTGTAGACCGTGTCTGCACAGAGTGCGGCTACATAGGTATTCCCGAGGGCATCATGGGCGACACCGTGAGGGCATGCAACACCGTCGAGCAAGGTGCTTTGTTTCCCTGTCGAGTCATATTTCACTAAGCGGCCATTATTAAAATCGCCGACATAAAGGTTTCCGGCGTCATCAACGGCGACACCGTGAGGGTTTCCCACATCTAAGGCAATGGTCTCTGGACTTTGCCCTTGGGAAAAGAACACGGGAGTTGCTTGCCCTGGCTTTGCGGCCAAAGGGGTTACTGGGTCCGAGGGCGTGGAGGTATCACTCGTTCCCCCATTACTTGTGGCAGTAACGGTAAAGGTGTACGAAACCGTCGGCACCAAACC
>CAZTQJ010000067.1:0-6810 GCA_964615615.1 uncultured Acidimicrobiaceae bacterium | reverse complement strand
GATAGCTTCAGGTGACTGGAGTTCAGACGTGTGCTCTTCCGATCTCCGATGCAATCGGGGAGCGTTTCCCCCACCGACGTAGAGGTGATCGCACTGTGTAAGCGCGATCACCTGCACCAAGGCATCATGCACACGTTCTTCCCAAATACGATCACCGACAGATTTACGCGCCGCCTCACCTATCCAGCCATCAAGGTCGACACCTTCACCAAGGCGCAAAGAACCCATTTCGAGATGAGCCGACAAACGGCCATCTGACACCAGGGCTGAACCAAAACCTGAACCGAGCGTCACCAAGACTTCCAATCCCCTTCCCCGCGATACGGCAAGAGCAGCGAGATCGGCATCATTAACGAGTACCCCAGGTTTCGCGAGTGATTCGGCTAGCGCTGCCTCAAGTTGATATCCAAGCCAAAGTTCTTCAAGTGCGCTGTCCGTCGGTGACCCAGGCCCGTGCAGCGTGACCAGATTGGTAGCCGTAAGAACTCGGCCAGACCGAATGAGGCCAGGAAATCCTGCGCCAAAACGCTCCGCTGTAGGGAGTTGATCGGCAATGGCCACGATTGAATCCAGAAGAGCATGCGGCGTACAGGGATAAACCATCTTGCGCTTGCGAATCTTGACTATGGGCCGACCTGCCCCATCAAGCACGGTGGCCTTGATTGACGAAGCCCCAATATCGAACGCGAGGGTCCGTGGCCTAAGGGATTCGTCTCCGTCTAGTACTAGATCCACGAGGCCAAAGTAGCCCCAAAGCCATAGCGGCTCACTTTTGGCTAGGTTCATCCCATGGCAGATCCCTGGCTCCAAGATGCCTGCAGTCTCGTTGACGCGATGCGTGCAGGTTCCATTTCATCCTCAGAAGCCCTTGAGGCCTGCATCGAGGCGATAGCGGGGAGTTCGCTGAACGCCTTTAGCCACCTCGATCTCGACAGCGCCCGCGAGTCTGCGGCGAAGGCTGATGTCTCCCTCCCCTTTGGCGGTCTACCCATGGGGATTAAGGAACTCGATCCCGTTGCCGGTTGGCCCTACACCGAGGGCTCATTGGTCTTCGCTGACCGCATCGGTGAAGAGGATGCAACCATTGTCACCAGGCTGCGTGCGGCTGGAGCAGTCTTAGTTGGTCAAACCACCTCTTCTGAATTTGGTGGCATCAACTGCACACGCACCAAGGCTCACGGTGTCACGCGCAATCCTTGGAACGAGGAGCGCACTCCCGGTGGATCATCCGGCGGTTCGGCTGCAGCCGTATCCGGTGGTCTGATCCCTCTGGCCACCGGCAGCGATGGCGGCGGATCTATTCGCATCCCCGCAGCCTTCTGTGGCCTGCTTGGCCTCAAGCCAACTTTTGGCCGCGTCCCCCGAGGTCCAAAAATCTCCATTGAACCCCTCACCTCGGTCTATGGCGCCATGGCCAGGTCAGTGCGAGACAGCGCGCGCTACCTAGATGTCACCAATGGCCACCACGCAACTGATCCTTATTCCTTGCCTCGCGTTGAGGGCTTCGAGGCTGGATTAGGTAGTACTCAACTTGCTGGGCTGCGGGTTGCTGTCGTTCCTGATCTTGGTGCGGCCTACATCGGTGAGCACAGCCGTGCTCTTGTCGAAGAAGCTGCGGATGCCCTCATTGCCGAAAGCGGGATGATCCGTGTCGACCTTGACCTCAAACTCCCCGTCGGAGGACTCGAGTGGGCGCTCGCGGGAACTTCCTCACTCATGGTCGACCTTGCTGATCGCTATCCCTCCTGCATAGAAGAGCTCACCGATGAAATCCAACTCGCCACCTCCATGGCGACTTCGATGTTCGATCTACGCACCGCGATGCGTATTGAATCCTTCCGTCGCGACTCCATTGCGCTCTTTGCAAAAGCCTGGGAAGACGTTGACCTCATCATCAGTGCAACCAACCCTGACGTTGCCTTTGCCGCTGAAGGGCCGATGTCCACCACTGTTGAAGGTGTTGACCTCATTGAAGCCATCGGCTTCAATGCAGCGCTTAGTAACAATGGGGCGCTCACTATTCCCGCAAACACCGTGGGGAACCCATCCATCTCTATTCCTGTCGGCATGCATGACGGCCTCCCGGTTGGCATGCAGGTAATGGCAGGTCATCATCAGGAAGCTACCTTGCTCGATGTTGCGCTTCAGGTTGAGCGCAACCGGCCTTGGCCTCTGGTTGCTCCCTAACGAGGACTGAGCTGAAGGGGCAGAGCCTCTAAGCCACGCAGTACAAGATTTGGTCGATAGCGAACTTCATCAGTAGCCAAAGCGATCGCCTTGGTGTGATCCAGCAAGCATCCAATGGTCACTTGGGCCTCGAGGCGCGCGAGCGGTGAGCCCAAACAATGGTGAAGGCCAAATCCGAATCCGAGATGCGGGTTGGGGTCACGCTTGGGGTCGAATCGATGAGGGGCGTCAAAGACAGAAGGGTCACGATTGGCCGAAGAAAGCAACATCAGCGCGAAGGTTCCCGCTTCAATGACCCGGCCACCAACTTCGATGTCAGCCCGCATAGATCTTCCGTCGCTGCCCACGGGACTGACATAGCGGACCATCTCTTCAACTCCGCTGCGTAACAGACTGCGGTCTACGCGAATCTTCTCCTGCTCATCGGGGAACTCCGTCAGCGTATGCACGCCACCCGTAATGAGATTGACCGTGGTCTCATGACCAGCCACGAGGAGCAAGATCGCTGTGGCGAGCACCTCACCGCTCGTGAGCTTGGATCCCTCGTCTTCTGCAAGGACTAAGGCTGAGAGCAGGTCATCACCAAGATTTTTACGCCGATCATTGATCAGCTCCAACAAAAATGTTGCCAATCCAAGTTCAGCATCGTCGCGCTCATTGAGGTCCTGCTCACTGAGGGTGAACTGCGGGTCGAGGCTTCTTGCCAGATGGCGGGACCATTCCTGGAATTGGGCATCATCACCTTCAGGGATGCCCATCATCCGTGAAATCACCTCGACGGGCAGGGGATAGGCCACGTCAGTCAGGAAGTCAATGCTGTCGTGTTCAAGCGCAGCGCTAACGAGCCGCTCGGCGATGCCCTCAATGACCGGCGTGAGCTGGCGGACCATTTTTGGCGTAAAGGCCTTGGAAACAATTCCTCGCAGACGGGTGTGGTCTGGTGGATCACGGAACAGGAAAGAGGCGTCTCGACCTTCGTCCCCGCCAAAAAGCTCCAATACCGCTGGCGAAGGATCCCGTCGCTCCGAAAAGCCTGCAGGGACTTTTGCCGGGTCAAGACTGCTGCGCTCCGACGAGGCATCCTTGGATCGCAATACGGCAAGAACATCAGCGTGGCGAGTCAACAAGGTTAAGCCTGGCTGGACTTCGATCGGGTCCATCGGCTCAACAATGGTCCCCGGCGCTGGCCAAGCGAGCATTGACTCTTGGGCTTGCTCTTCCATACTCGCGAAGCGTAGTGGCCCAGTCCCCAGCCCACTTGCCGGCCTTCCCTTTGAATCGCCACCGCCTTAGTTCTGCCTCCAAGACGAAGGCGAAAGACCGGCAGTGAGCCTGCCAACACCATGGCCTCGCCTCGTGGCATCGTCCGCAATTCATGGCTCGTAATCAAGGGCCTGCGCTCGCCAGGACTCGCTGGGCGGCTCAAGCCATAAGGCCGGGACTCGCGAGATCTACCTCGAGGGTAAGACCTTTCACCGGCAAGCGCTGAAAGCAACTCGAGACTGGGAAGATCGGCGATTCCTGGAAGGAATACACGGACAGCGTGGTTGCTGACAATCGTCTCAGCCTTAGGTCCGTATCGAGCCCGGAGCTGGGCCAGGTCCTGAACCACGGTGACCAAGGTCACTCCTTGACCGACAAGCGTGGCCGCAAGGGAATCGAGTTCAGCCAAGGGAGCAATAGCAGTAGCTTCATCAAGTACGAGGAGTAAGGGAGGATGAATCGCTCTGGCCTCCCGTGTTGCCCGGCGGCCTACCTCACCCAAGACATCTCTGATTATTGAGACAAAGAGGCCGGCGTAACGACGCTGGTCATCTATCGGCGCACAGAGGTAGATGCTTCCCGATTGATCTAAAAGGTCAGTGGCTCGTAGCGCTGGCCCCCCACCCAATTCAGCAATCGGCTCAATCACCGTTAGCGCTGTTGCTAGCGCTGACCCGATGAGTCGCTCATCTCGCGAACAACAGGCAAGCCAAGCTGCTTCAGCCTCAAAGGCGTGATGCGAAGCGAGAATCGAGGCGACGAGATCTACTTCGAATCCATCAATCCAGGAAACAACATCATCAATAGTCCCACCCGATAGCGCTGCTGCTTGGAGTAAGGGTGCGAGAAATCTCCCGGCTATTGCCTGCCAAAACTCTCCATCAGCGCTCGAGGCTGAAGCACGCAAATGGTCGAGAAGATCGGCAACCACCGCTTTCGCGCCACTGCGTGTTTGCGCCCTCTCCAAGGGAGACCAACTTGCCGACTCCATACCCGTCGCGCTGCCAGGATCAACGACCCAGCACGGCCCCTTGCTTTGTCGGTCCGCGAAGCTCGACGCAAGGAGATCAGACTTCACGCTGGCCGCGAGCACGGGACCCTTCCAGGCCCTGATGGCAGGGATAACCAAATTGGTGGTTTTACCCGACTGCGTGGGGCCAACAACGAGGAGTGAGGAGCGAGGAGGGAGGTAGAGCGGCTGCCCATTGCGACTTCGACCAAGTTGCAGTGCGCCTCCATCTTGCGCATCACGAAAACTCGCCAATTCATGGCGGCGGGCAAAGTTGGCACCATCGCGCCTCACGCCGTGCTTGGGATCAAGGGCGATTGCAATGAGTATGGCCGCAAGAACCAAATATAAAAGCTCGGCCATGAATCAGCCTTTTGCCATGGGCCGCATGGCGATATCGGTGTCGCTCCAAGCGCGCTCAGCGGCCTGAAGACAATGCTGGACTGCATAGAGTTGCGTGCCAATGCTCCAGAGCGCTCGACCACGACTCAAGGATGTGAGGAGTTCTGCTTCATGATCACCGAGACCGAGGAGTTCACGAACGGCCTCAAGTTCACTGCGGGGCTGCGCATAGAGAATACGTGTTTCTGAATCAGCTAACAGGCCTTTTGCGATGCCAGAAATCCCTTCACGGGCCCCACCAGTTGCCAAGAGATCACTGACGCGATGAAGTACCGCAATGTTGGCAAGTCCACGACTCCGAGCAAGTTTCCATGAGGCTTGAAGCCATTCAGCTATCGGACGTTCACGAAGTAGTGCCCACGCCTCATCGACAACCAAAAGGCTACGTCGCCTCGCTTGTTCTTTCCTTTGTGCCTGGAGAAATGCAAGGACACAAATCATCACTAATCCCATGGCCTCACTGTCATAAGTAGCCGATACATCAACGACAACCAGAGCTGCACTGAGATCGATACTGCGGGAGGTCTGAGCATCAAACATCCCACGCAGATCACCGCTGACCAGACGGCGTAGGCCCAAGCCAACTTCTCGACCATCTGCACCCAATTGGGTCACTGTGCTTGTTGACGCTCGTGCAGCTTCGGGACTCGGGCGAAGCAGCGCTGCAACCACGAGTGGAATGGTGGGATTTTCGACTACCGATACTGCCTCCACCGCGAGTTCTAGGGCAACAAGCTCTGCAGGACTCAAGCGTCGGCCTAAGGAACTGCGGAGGAGGGAAGAGAGCAGTCCTACGCGCTCACCCAGGAGTTGAGCTTGAGATTCTTCGTCGCCGTCGCTCAGCACTGCATCAAGAGGATTAAGCCGGAGCTTGCCCCCCGGTTTCAGTGCGATAACCGAGCCCCCCAATGCCCTCGCGAGCTCTGCATATTCTCCTTTTGGATCCACAACAAGGGCGGCTTGTCCACGAAGGAGGGCTCGATAGATCAGACCCTTCACGAGGGCACTTTTCCCCCTGCCGATCTGGCCGAAAATGAGGAGGTTCGGATTCGTGACTAACTGTGCCTCATAAGCATCAAAGGGATCGAATCGGAATTCCCGGCCGTAAAGATCGAGTCCAATACTCGATCCAGGAGGACAGGCATTCGTAGCCAAAGCGAGTGGCGCAACCGTTGCAAGTTGCAAGGATGATGCTTGATGTGTTGAGGCTCCCAGAAGTCTCATTTCGCCAATCCCCTAGCAAGTGGGAATACCGTCGAAGCAGCTCGCGCCTGTTCGCCATAGAGCCTTCGTAAAACCATTCCCCCTCGGCTTGCTGCTGCCTCCAGTCTTGCGTGACTTGCTAATGCTTCCTCTAGGTTTTTCCCCGTGGCAGCCACAAAGCCCGCAAAGCTGAACAGAGTCTCGCCATCTGCGAGTTCTCGCTCACGAAACATTGCGGCCTCCATTTCTCGCTGACGGCGCATCGTCGAGAGGAAACCACCGCGTCGTTTAATTTCTTCATCCGCAATCGAAGCGGTCCTTTCCTGTTCGAGTTGTCGCGATGCGAGAGAAGGAGCAACGGGCCGCAGGCTCACGGTCACGCGACTCGAAGCATCAGCCATCAACATCGCAGTCAAGAATCCTTGTTCTCGATCACTGCGAGGCCACTCTTCAATCCACGAGATGATCGCGACCCGACTATCAATCCAGAGGTGATCCCAATGTTCGCGAAGAGACAAGGGCCACACAAAGACATGCGCTTGGCTTTCGAGCTGGAACAGCGGGGCCAGGCTTTCTAGTGAAGAGGGCTGAGATAGTTCAAGCCCATACTCATGAAGCAGCCGCTGACAGTCCAGAATTTCCCGAGCCGCGAGCGCGACTGCTTCTGGCAATCTGCGTCGGGCCCTGCGGCCATAAGCCACCACAATGGTCAGACTCGAGTGGCGTTTGAGTGCATTCCGCTGAAG
>CAZTQJ010000066.1:0-6812 GCA_964615615.1 uncultured Acidimicrobiaceae bacterium | reverse complement strand
CTCGGTCGGATGAGGCCGAGCAGCATGCGGATGGTGGTCGTCTTGCCGGCGCCGTTCCTGCCGAGGAAGCCGTAGATCTCGCCGCGGCGCACGTCCAGATCGAGGGCGTCGACGGCGAGCACCTCGCGGTAGCGCTTCGTGAGCGCGCGCGTGGCGATGGCGGCCGGGTGATTGTTCCTCCCACGGAGTATGACCCCATCAGTTCGGCTCCCACCGAGGGCAGCGTGAACGTTGGTCCTGGCGGCGTGCTGACCAGTTGGACTTGGATCGACAAACCTAAGCCTTCGCACCCGAGTGACAAGCCTTTTGCCTGGGCGATGGTGAAGCTCGACGGTGCCGACACCGCCATGCTGCACATCCTCAAGGCCCCTTCAGCCGATGGCATTGCAAGCGGCATGAGGGTGAGCGCACAGTTTCGACCCGAAGCAGAGCGCGTTGGCTGCATGGCCGATATTGCTGCCTTTATCCCCGAGGAAGGTTCCTAATGTCTGAAGCTCGCGAGCCTGTCACCATGCTCTCCACACCCATCCACCTCGATTATCACTTCGTAGCGGGTGACTCTCAGTCCAAGACCCTTCAGGGTTACCTTGAAGGCAAGTTCATCGGCCAGCGCTGTGAAGTCTGCGGCAAGGTTTATGTACCTTCGCGGGGATCCTGTCCTACAGACGGAGCTCCCGCGAGAGAAGTTGTGGAGCTGCCCAATACGGGAACCATGACGACCTATTGCGTAGTGAACGTTCCCTTCGCCGGCCAGAACGTCGAGATCCCCTACATCTGCGGACAGATTCTCTTAGACGGTTCCAATATCTCCTTCATGGGTCTTATCCAAGAGATCCCTGCTTCAGAGGTGCGCATGGGTATGCGCGTTGAGGCTGTCTGGGTTCCCGAAGAGGAACTCACGCCGAGCCTCGCCTCCGTGCGTTACTTCCGTCCCACTGGTGAGCCTGACGCCGACTACGACAGCTACAAGGAGTACCTGTGAGCAAATTTCCTGAGCTAACAAGCGGCAGCCGACCGATCGCGGTGGTTTCCTTCGCCCAGGCGAAGGCCGTGCGTGCCGATATTGCGCACAACGAAGTCGAGATGTTGCTCCCTGTCTTTGGTGAACTTTTCGCCAAGGCTGGGATCACCAAAGATGATCTGAACTTCATTTGTTCGGGTTCCACCGACTACCTCATTGGCGGACCCTTCAGCTTCGTGATGGCCCTTGATGCCATCGGTGTATGGCCGCCTAAGCCTGAGAGCCATGTCGAAATGGATGCAGCCTGGGCGCTCTATGAGGCATGGGTAACCATGCAAGAGCCCGGCAAGGACGTGTCCTTGGTCTATGGCTTTGGCAAGTCTTCGCTCGCGAGCGACCTCGGCAAGGTCCTCGCGCTGCAGATGGATCCCTACACCATGGCCCCCCTTTGGCCAGACCCCACCTCGGTTGCCGCTCTGCAAGCCCGCGCATTGCTCGACGCAGGCCTTGCCACGGAGGAAGACTTTGCTGAGGTTGCTGCGCGTAATCGCCGCAATGCCTTGAAGAATCCCTATGCCCAGGTGGCTCGCGATGATGACTTAGCCACACTGATGGCTGAGGCCTACGTCGCTTCGCCACTTCGCCGTCACTGCTTGCCGCCAATTACTGACGGCTGCTCGGCGCTCATCCTCGTGGCTGGTGAAAGGGCCTATGACTTCAGCGACAATCCTGCCTGGATTACGGGCATTGATCACCGCATGGAAACCCACGCACTCGGTGCTCGTGATCTCACCCAATCTCCATCCACCGAACGCGCTGCGGTAGAAGCCGGCGTGGCGAAGGGCGGGCTTGACCTTGCCGAAATTTACGCCCCTTACGCGCACCAAGAATTGATTCTTGCGAAGGCTTTGGGACTCGGTGCTGACACGCAGATCAACCCCTCGGGTGGGGCACTGGCGGCCAACGCCATCATGTCCGCGGGGCTGACTCGCATTGGTGAAGCGGCAACAAGAATTATGAGCGGTGAAGCGAAGCGCGCCGTGGCCCACGCCAGTGCAGGCCCCGTGCTTCAGCAGAACCTCGTGGCAGTTTTGGAGGGAGCACGATGAATCAGCGCGCAGCCGTTATTGGTATCGGCCAGACCTATCACAAGTCCAAGCGTGATGATGTCTCCATCGCTGGCATGCTTCGTGAGGCCGCGCAGCGTGCCCTTGATGATGCCGGTCTGACTTATGAAGATATTGATGCCGTAGTAATCGGCAAAGCGCCCGACATGTTCGAAGGCATCATGATGCCCGAGCACTATCTGGCTGCAGCTCTTGGCGCCGTGGGTAAGCCGATGCTCCGTGTTCACACCGCTGGATCTGTGGGTGGATCAACGGCCATCGTGGCTTCACACCTCGTCGCCAACGGCATCCACAAGCGTGTCCTTACCGTGGCCTTCGAAAAGCAGTCTGATTCGGACGCCATGTGGGCGCTGTCAGTTCCTCAGCCCTTCTCGGCGCCGCTGTTGGCCGGTGCGGGTGGTTACTTCGCCCCCATCATTCGTGCCTATATGAAGCGATCAGGTGCACCCAATGATGTCGGCATGAAGGTGGCGGTCAAAGACCGGCTTCATGCCCTGAACAACCCCTACGCCCACCTCCAGATTCCCGACATCTCCTTGAAGATGGTCGAAGAGTCTGTGATGCTCTGGGACCCTCTTCACTACCTCGAGTCCTGCCCGAGTTCTGACGGAGCCGCAGCCATGGTGATTGGTAACGAAGCAGCTGCGGATCAGGCCGAGGCCGATACCGGCCGCAAGCCCGCCTGGATCCACGGCATGGCCATGCGCTCTGAGCCAACGATGTTTGCCGGCCGTAACCAGGTCAACCCTCAGGCCGGTCGCGACTGTGCCGCCGACGTCTACGCCCAGGCCGGCATTACGAACCCACGCGCTGAGTTCGACTGTGCCGAGGTCTACGTGCCCTTTAGTTGGTATGAGCCCATGTGGCTCGAAAACCTCGGCTTCTGTGATGAAGGTGATGGTTGGAAGCTGACCGAGTCGGGGGCTACGACCTTTGGCACGGGCGACATCCCGTGGAACTGCTCAGGCGGCGTACTCTCCTCTAATCCCATTGGGGCCTCAGGCATGTTGCGCTTCTTAGAAGCTGCGCTGCAGGTTCGTGGGCTCGCTGGTGCTCACCAAGTGGAAGACGCCCGCAAAGCACTAGGCCAGGCCTATGGCGGAGGCTCACAGTTCTTTGCGATGTGGGTGGTCGGCTCCGACAAGCCTTAGGCGAAGTAGGCTTAAGGCTGAAGACTTCGATAGATAGGGGTGCCATGAAGGTTGTAGTTGATTTTGACGCTTGTGCCAGTAACGCAGTGTGCATGGGTATTGCCCCGGAGGTCTTTGAAGTCCGCGATGATGGCTTCCTTTACATCTTGAACGAGAACCCAGGTGAGGAACTTCGCGAGAAGATGCGCGAGTCCGTCAACGGCTGCCCCACAGGCGCCATCTCCATAGAGGAGTAGTCCACCGTGGCCCCCTTGAGGGTCCGGTTCGCCCCATCGCCGACCGGTTACTTCCACGTCGGTAGTGCACGTACGTCCTTGTTCAACTGGCTCTTTGCTCGCCAGCAAGGTGCCAGCTTTGTGCTCCGTATTGAAGACACTGACGAAGAGCGCAGTCGTAGCGAATGGCTTGACGGCATCGTCGAAATGATGGCGTGGCTCGGCATGGAGCCAGATGAAGGACCCGTGATGCAGTCCTCATTGCGTACGCATCACGAAGTAGTTATTGATCTCCTGCTGAGTTCAGGTGCGCTCTATCCCTGTGACTGCAGTCGCGATTCCATCGATGCGCGTACGAAAGACAGGGAACGTCCCGGCTACGACGGCCACTGCCGTGACCGCGGACTCGAGCGTGATGAAAACACAGCCCTGCGTTTTCGCACCCCAGATAGCGGAGAAGTTGTGGTGGAGGACCTGGTACGCGGCACCGTCACCTTTGCCAATGACAGCTTCGATGACTTTGTGGTCGTCAAGTCCACCGGCCAGCCCCTGTTCGCTCTTGCTAATGCTGTCGATGACCGTGAGATGGGCATCAGCCACGTCATTCGTGGCGAAGATCTCCTCCCCACGACGCCCAAGCAATTACTTATCTGGCAGGCCATCGATGAGGCCTCTGGAGCCCCCGTGCCCTTGCCGATTTTTGCGCATCTGCCCATGCTCGTGAACGAGCAACGCAAAAAGCTTTCCAAGCGTAAGGACCCTGTAGCGGTCGAGCTCTACCGTGATCAGGGCTTCTTGCCTGAGGCTTTTCGCAATTACTTAGCCCTGCTGGGTTGGGCGCCTTCGGGTGACCGCGAAAAGGTCAGCGTCGCGGAACTCATCGCTGAGTTTTCTCTCGAAGCGGTTAACCATGCACCGGCATTTTTTGATGTGAAGAAACTCACCCACCTCAATGGTGAGTACATTCGCGAGCTTGCATTGAGCGACTTCATCGAACGCTGTCTTCCTTGGGTGGATCCCGAGCATGCAGTCTGGGTGCCACGCGAACACGAAGTTCCCTGGCCCGCTGAGCGTTTTAATGCCGCACGCTTTAGTGCCATTGCGCCGGTTATCCAAGAGCGTGTAGCCCTACTCTCCGAGGTGCCAGCCATGGTGGACTTTCTTTTCCTCGAAGACCCGCCCTGGGATGTTGATGCCGTGCATAAGGCCATTGGGGTGGCTGGCCCTGGTCGCGATGTTCTGCAAGCTGCTATCACCCGATTCGCTGACGTAGCTTTTGATGCCGAAGCACTCCACGCTGAGCTGATTTCTATAGGGGAGTCACTCGAGCTCAATCTTCGTAAAGCGCAGGCCCCAATTCGCGTTGCCGTTACCGGCCGTAGCGTTGGACCTCCGCTGTTTGAATCCCTGGCGCTTCTCGGTCGCGAAGAAGTAATCCGCAGGCTGGAAGCCTCGTTGCTCCAAGCCGATCACTGATGTTCTTCCCCTTCAAACTTGCCGCAAAGATCATAGGGATGTGCTTTAGTGCGATCGTTCTTTACTTTGTGGTTACTGGCGTGCAGGTATATCTCACTGGCGCCAAGCCTGATCTGCTTCCAACGAATGCCATCGTGGTCATGGGCACGGCTCAACTCAATGGCGTGCCCTCTGAAGATCTCGCGGCCAGGCTGACCGGTGCCCTGGATCTTTACCACCGTGGCTTCGCCCCCATCGTGGCCGTGACGGGAGGTCGCAAAGCCGGCGACGTCTACACCGAAGCAGGGGTTTCGCGAAAATGGCTGGTGGGCCATGGGGTGCCCAACTCCAGCATTATCGGAGCTGGGGGATCAAATAGCTATGAGAATCTCACCCTCCTGGCTCCAAAACTGAAGCGAGCTGGCGTGACGAGCACCCTCATGGTGACCGACGCCTTCCATGAAATGCGTTCGATGGCTATTGCGTCATCTCTGGGCTTTGCGCCCCACAGTGCACCCATTAGCGATTCACCCATCAAGGGGATGGCACAGCTGCCCTATTACGCAAAGGAAGCGCTGGAGGTCGGCCTGGGTCGCTTCGTTAGTTACGGAAGACTCTCGTCTATTAGCGGTCGCTAAGGCCGTCTGGAAGCCCCTTCAAGGATTCCGGTAGCATTGCAAAACACCCATTCGGGGGTGGTGTAATCGGCAACACGACTGGTTCTGATCCAGTTATTGAGGGTTCGAGTCCTTCCCCCCGAGCCAAGCAGAACCGCTATCCTTAGAGAAAGCAATTCAGCTTGGCCCCATCGTCTAGTGGCCTAGGACATCACCCTCTCAAGGTGGAGGCACGGGTTCGAATCCCGTTGGGGCTACCAAATGATGTAACTGCTCATCGGTGCCAGGAATAACCTTTTGAAACCATGGTGTTTGGGAGGTTCCAATAACTACTCCATCAGTAATGAGGCCCTCAGGGTTGAGAACACTAGCGAACCTGGGCTTAATAGAAGCTTCCAGGTGGTTCCAAGTTCCTCGCAGATCCAAGGAAATTTCACATGCTGCATCGATGGCCGCAAGCGCGACTTGGAATGGACAGACGGTTTCGTTTACGACAGCACTGCTCAGCCTCTCGGGCTTCACCTACCACTGGAGTTCATCGAGCTCGTCGTGCTCGAGCACGATAACCATTGACGGGGTCATTAAGTTCAAGGGCTGTGCTTCGGGTTCTTATGACCTGATGATTTCCAGTTCCTCTCCCTACCTGACCCTCTCTTTGAGCACCAGTTTCGATATCAGTTACAACAACTGGGTTGTCTCGACCTGCCATAAGTATGGAGTTCCCTACCCCTGCGGTGACTGGGGTGGTACCCAGCACGATTCCATTGGCGGCAGTTTGGATTCTGACGGCACGGTGCATCTCCACTACCACGGCGAAACGTTCACCTTTAAGCTTTAATAATTACAGCTTGCGCTCATGCTCAGCACTCATGCTGAAGCGCCGAGACCATTTCCCTAGTTTGTTCGATTCCCCGAGTGGGTACTTGTGTGGGAACGAGTGTGGCTTCCAACGAAGTTACGGTTACTTCGAAGTAGCCCAGACAAAATGACTATAGAAATGACGGAGACTCTCTTTCTGCGGGCACGGATTGTCACTCGCGGAAAGGGAGTCTCCCTGTGCTTAAAGGGGATTGCTCCAGGACGGATTCAGTCATCTTCCCTAGGCCTCGACGAGTTGGCCTGAGAATCTAGGAATCGAAGTATGCATGGAGTTAGCCCGTACTTTGTGAAAACATGAGAAACGTGGCTAAGGAAGTTCAGGGTGAAAGCGGGTTGACTGGCAAGCCGGCCATGCATCCAACCAGATCGGAAGAGCACACGTCTGAACTCCAGTCACCTGAAGCTAT
>CAZTQJ010000065.1:0-6876 GCA_964615615.1 uncultured Acidimicrobiaceae bacterium | reverse complement strand
TTCGTCAAGTCGTGGATGCTGGAACCTCGGTGCTCCTGATTGACCATGACATGGGCCTGGTGCTGACGATTTGCGATTACCTGTATGTCTTGGATTTTGGTCAGCTCATTGCTGAAGGGACGCCCACCGAAATCCGCCGTGACCCGCGAGTGGTCGAGGCCTACCTTGGACAGCGGCACAGCGGGGAGGCCAGCAATGGCTGAGACTGTTCTTAAACTTGAGGGCCTGCATGCGGGCTATAACGGCATCTCGGTGGTTCGTGATCTGAATCTGGAAGTCGCTGCTGGCGAGGTCGTAGCTTTGCTGGGCCCCAATGGTGCAGGTAAGACGACAAGCTTGATCACCTGCTCCGGTTTGATCAAGAGCCTTGGAGGCTCGGTCACGGTGTTAGGAAAAGACATTGCGAAACTGGCTCCCCATCAGATTGCACGCCTGGGGATGTCGCATGTCACCGAGGATAGATCACTGTTTTTCTCCTTGACGGTTCGTGAAAACCTCCGTTTAGGTTCCGTAGACCGCAAGGCAGACCTTGAGATGCCGCTTCATTACTTTCCCGCGCTTGCCGAGCTTCTCGATCGTCAGGCAGGCTTACTATCGGGTGGTGAACAGCAGATGTTGGCCCTTGGTCGAGCACTGGCTGCTCGCCCCAAGCTGCTCATGATCGATGAGATGAGCCTTGGTTTAGCGCCGGTCATTGTGGAGCGCCTCCTTCCTTTCGTCCGCTCAATCGCCGACGAGACGGGTTGTGGGGTGCTCCTGGTTGAGCAGCATGTGCAGATGGCCTTAGAGGTGGCTGACCGTGCCTACGTGCTCACCCATGGGCAGCTTTCTGCCGAAGGTAGCGCGAGCGAACTTGCCAAAAACCAGCAGTTGCTCGAGGCCTCCTATCTCGGTGAATAGTTCATCGTGCGTGCTTAGAGCCTTTGGGTTAGTACGATGTCCCTGATGGAAACTCCTGCAGTCTCGAGGAATCGCCGAGGTTTTCTTGGTCGAAATCGGCTGATCATCGGACTCTTGGTGACTTCGCTCCTGGTAGCTGGCATCCTCATCACGGGGCAGATCGTAAAGAGTAAAAACGCAGCCAACTATCAGCGAAATGTGCTTGCGTTCTATAAAGCTCCAAAGGGTTGGACCTCTCAAGCTCAGGGCTCCTTGCTGCGCTCCAAGCGGGTCTATCTACCGGCTTTGCAGGCGAAGGCCTGGAGGATTCTCTACGTTTCGAAGAATTTTGCTGGCTACCCGACCATTGTCTCGGGGATGGTATTTGCCCCCTTGACTTCAGGTAGCGATCGACCCGTCGTGGCCTTTGCTCATGGCAGCCTGGGTCTTGGTGAGCAATGCGCCCCGTCGAGAAGCTCGACGCCCCTCGGGGCAAGTGCGTGGCTCCAGGAGATGATTGATCGAGGCTGGGTGGTTACCGCCACTGACTACGCAGGCCTTGGCACGCGAGGAGCATCGAGTTTTCTTGTGGGCCAGGACGAAGCTCATGACCTGTTGAATTCAGTGCATGCAGCGCACGCACTCCCGGCGGGAGCAGGAGCCAAGGTCGTGCTGATGGGGCATAGCCAAGGTGGTCATGCCGCACTGTGGTCGGCGGCATTAGCCAATCGCTATGCACCAGATTTGCAGCTTCTTGGCGTCGTGGCGCTTGCAGCACCGACCGAACTCGCGTCATTGCTCTCTCGCCAGTGGAAGCAAGCAAGTTCCTGGGGCTTGGGACCGGACATCGTTGAAGCCTGGCCCACTATTTATCCGCTGGACTTGGGTAGTGCATTGACCTTGGAATCTCGTCGCAGCTGGCATCGCCTTTCAAGGGCCTGCTCTGCAAATCCTGGGGCATTTGTGGCAACCGAGCGCGAACGCTTTTTCGCGCAGAACCCGGTGGGGCTCGCTTCTTGGAATCTGGCACTTCGAGCTCAGAGCATTCCTTCGCTGCCTCCCGACCTTCCCGTGCTTTTTGAGCAAGGCCTCAGGGACAATGTCGTCTTGCCAATAACGACAAAGGAATTTGTGAAAAAGCAATGCGCTGTAGGGGCAAATCTGCAAACTCAGTGGAGGCCTTCGGCGACCCATCTCTCTATCGTCTCTGCCTCTCAAGACCAGTTCATGCAATGGATTGCTGAACGGTTTGAAGGAAAAGCTGCTGTTCCGAATTGTTCAGCTGTACTTCCTCATCTCGCAAATACTTAATGCGTGAAGACCCTGCGCCTTTGGACGGACCTGGACCCTGGCGTTGGCTGGTTACCTGGGGCGTCATTTCGCAACCCGGATTACGCGTGGTGGAGGTTGAGGCCTGGGAGGCTGACGAAGCGATGGTGAGGGCCCAAGAACTTCACCCTGAACTCGGCAGGCCAAGGGTCGCTTTTCTTTCGCACGAGCCTTCTGGGCGAGACGCCACCCCATGGAAGTCTGACGGCAACTGACCTAACCTAAGCAGACAAGCCGAGCAGGGGGCAATCATGGCGAGCGGTCAGCATGACGAGATAGAAGCGATGCTTCACGAGCACCGCCAATTTTTCCCCAGTCCCGCCTTCTCGGCATCTGCGAATGCTCAAAGTTCCATCTACGAAGAAGCTGCAGCAGATCCTGAGGCATGGTGGGCCAAACAGGCGGCCGGTCTTCAGTGGGAGCGCCCCTGGGATGAGGTGCTCTCCTGGGAACTTCCCTATGCAAAGTGGTTTGTGGGCGGAACACTGAACGCCTCGGTGAACTGCCTTGACCGTCATGTTGATGCTGGTCTCGGTGATCGCGTTGCCTTTCACTGGGTGGGTGAACCTGAGAACGACAAAGAAAGCATCAGTTATGCAGAGCTTTTAGCTCGCGTGAGTCAAGCTGCCCATGCGCTGACTTCGCTTGGCCTTCGCTCAGGTGACCGGGTGGCGATTTACTTGCCGATGATCCCTGAGGCGATTGTGGCCATGCTGGCCTGTGCGCGCATTGGGGTTGCCCATACGGTCATCTTCGGAGGCTTCTCCGCAGAGGCACTGGTGGATCGTATTAATGATGCTGGCGCACAAGTCGTGATCACTGCAGATGGTGGCTACCGACGGGGTTCGCCAGCAGCCCTAAAAGAGCAGGTTGATGATGCGGTGCAGCGCTGCCCTCAGGTTCGTCACGTAGTGGTGGTGAAGCGCACCGGACAGGAAATTAGCTGGAACCCTGCGCTTGACCAGTGGTGGGATGAACTGGTGAGTGGCCAAGAAAGGGTCCATGTGGCTGAGTCCTTTGACGCCAGCCATCCGCTGTACATCATGTACACCAGTGGCACTACCGCTAAGCCAAAGGGTATTTACCATTCCACCGGCGGTTACCTGACTCAGGCGGCGACCACGCATCGCTTGGTTTTTGATCTCAAGGCAGATCAAGATGTTTGCTGGACGGCCGCTGACATTGGCTGGGTGACTGGACATAGCTACATCGTCTACGGACCCTTGGCCAACGGGGCTACGCAGGTGATTTATGAAGGCGTACCGGATGCAGGTGGTCGAGACCGCTGGTGGAGCATCATTGAGGAGTACGGCGTCACCATTCTTTACACCGCACCAACGGCGATTCGCACCTTTATGAAGTGGGGAGAGGAGTATCCCGCAGCCCACGATCTCTCGTCACTGCGTTTGTTGGGAAGTGTTGGCGAACCAATCAATCCTGAAGCTTGGATGTGGTATCGCAAGAACATTGGTGGAGACCGTTGCCCCATTGTCGACACCTGGTGGCAAACCGAAACAGGGGGGATCATGATCACCCCGCTTCCTGGCATAACGGGAACAAAACCGGGGGCTGCGATGACGCCTTTCCCGGGCATTTCAGCCTCCGTTGTGGATCATGACGGTCACAAGGTCGGCAATGGCGAAGGCGGGCTTCTGGTCATTGATCGCCCTTGGCCAGGGATCATGCTGGGGATTTGGGGCGATCCGGAACGCTATGAAGAGACCTATTGGTCCCGCTTCCCTGGTCGTTATTTCGCTGGGGACGGGGCGAAACTCGATGCTGATGGCGACCTCTGGCTCCTCGGGCGAGTGGATGACGTCATGAATATCTCCGGACATCGTCTCTCCACGGCAGAGGTCGAGCACGCCATCGTGGGACACCCCAAGGTGGCTGAAGCCGCAGTGGTTGGTGCTTCTGACGACACCACAGGACAGGCCATTGTTGCCTTTGTGACGGTGAAGCTCGGTGTTGACGAGCAAGGACTCGTCGATGAGATCCGTGCCCATGTGGCCCAGGCGATCAGTCCCATTGCTAAACCACGACAAATTATTCTGACGCCAGACCTGCCTAAGACGCGATCGGGAAAAATTATGCGTCGCTTGCTTCGTGACGTGGCAGAAAACCGAAGCCTCGGAGATGTCACCACCCTGACTGATCCCACCGTGGTTGCCATGATCGATGGCCTAATGGCTGAGGGCAAGGGGGAGGATGACTGAAGCCGCGACCATCCGAGAAGCGCAGATGGTCGACATCCCGGCCATTATTCAGCTCCTCCTCGGTGGAAGTCTCCACCCCGAATCAGAATCACCAGATAATCCTGAGTTGTACCGCGAGGCACTCACCGAGGCCATCGATGGCCTCGGTTCGGTACTCGTTGCTGAGCTCGAGGGCGAAGTAGTGGGCTTCGGCCAGTTACTGGTGTTTCGCCATATCCAAAATTCCGGAGGCCTTTGTGCGGAGATTGAGTCTCTTCATGTTGACGAGCGGTTTCGCTCTCGTGGGATAGGAGGATCACTCCTGCAGGCCTTAGAAGCAATCGCTAGAGATGCGGCCTGCTACCGGCTACAACTCACGAGTAATAAGAGCAGAACTGACGCTCATCGTTTTTATGATGCCCAAGGCTATGCATCTTCACATCTTGGTTTCAAAAAAACCCTATGAACTCTAGGAACTAGAGGTCCACAGGGATCAGTGCGCCGCTCTCGACATCGAACACAAAACCGATAACTTCCTTAGCCGTGAGAAAAGGGCTTTCTGCGATTCTCTGTGCGGTGTGTTGTACGTCTTCGACAACGTTACGGTAGGAGCCAAGCGGGAACTCCGGTCGATGCCCAGTGTCTTGTTCGACTGCTGCTGCGAGTTCCTCGTCGCTAAAGCGCTCCATGCCGCAGTCGGTGTGGTGGACGAGCACGATCTGCTTGGTCCCAAGCAGGCGCTGGGAGATCATCAGACTGCGAATGGTGTCATCGAAGCTCAAACCGCCAGCATTCCTAATGACGTGGGCGTCACCCACTTCAAGGCCGAGGGCAGCGAGGGGATCAAAGCGAGCGTCCATGCAGGCCACGATGGCGATGTGCTTTCTTGGGGCTGGAGTCAGGCCTGCTCCGTTGTAACTCGCCCGGCCCTTTTCATTGGCTGCAAGTAACTCATCACGCAAACTCATGGTTATCCTGCCCCTTCAATCGCTTCCGATACGGTAGCGGCCTTAGGGCCTGGTTCAAGCCTGAACGCTTTCCTCGCAAGCTGTTCTGGCCTTTACCCTTAGGGCTGCTGCTCTACAAAGGGATCAAGTGGCAGCCATCTGTCGGACTTCATGAGCGCCCGTGGCTAAGCGTGAGGATGGGCGAGCACAGTCTTTGCCCTGCCCGCTAAGGATGCACTGGCCAAAGCTGGTGTCTTGAGGCGAAAAACCCACTTTTGGAGCAGCTCTTGACTACTGTCATAGACAGTCAAAAAAGGAGTGCATCTATGTCTGTTGTCCTTAGCCAAGAAGAAATTATTGTCGGTGACGCGATTGCCGCAGCACTGGAGAAAACCTGGAAGTGGTTTCTCGTGGGCGGCGTATTGACCACGCTCTTGGGTCTCGTTTTCCTCTCTTGGCGTCACGCAACGCTCAGCACGGTGACCTGGTTCGCCGGCCTTTTGCTCTTTATGATTGGACTGCTTGAGTTCGGTGGTGCCCTCGTTGCGCCGCGCCACCGGGTCCTGCAGATTGTCCAGGCCTTGCTCACGATTGGTGTCGGCATCACCACGGTGGTTTGGCCACACATCACCCTCTTCGTCCTTGGCCTTTTGCTTGGGTGGATTTTGGTGCTCTCAGGCTTGGTCAATGTGATCGCGGCCTTCGTGGCACGCAGAGTGGTGAGCCTGTGGCCGAGCTTCGTGAAGGGTCTTATTGAGGTAGCCCTTGGCATTTGGGCACTGCGTCACCCGGGCGATGCATTGGTGATCTTGGTCGTCGTTGTCGGTCTCTGGGCCGTTGTTTCTGGCCTTCTTGGCATTGTGGGGGCCTTTGGGGCACGTCATGCAAGCCGGGACTGGGCAGCCTTTAAGGCAGGGGCATCCTGAGTTCAGGTCACGAATCCAGTTCAGCACGGCAGAATGGTCACGTGACCACTCCGACTATCACCGATGAAGTTCGTGCCGAGAGGCTTTCTGGCCTCAATCGAGTCATCGATCTGATGCGTCCAGCCATTCAGGCTGATGGGGGAGACCTTGTGCTCGTCCGCACGGATCTTGAGCTTGGGGTAGTAGAGGTTCAGCTCCAAGGAGCCTGCACTTCCTGTGCTGTCAGTTCTTCAACCTTGCAAGGTGGAGTGGAGCGCATTCTGAAGGGCCGGCTCGATTGGGTGACCGAGGTCATCGGTGGCATGGATGATTCGATGGACCCATTGGAAAGCGCCTCCCTGGGTTCTGGTGGCTATGTACCCAAGCACTAGGAAGCCTCAGCATTAAGCTGAATGGTTTGTTTGGCTAACTAATATACTGGGCCTATGGCAAAGCCTGCATTCGCTCCGGACTCCGAACTCGCTGCAAGGTTGCGTGCGGCCGTTGCCAAACTGCATAGGCGTCTGCGCCAAGAAGCAGCAGCGGGTTTAACGCCTTCCCAGTCTTCGGTGCTCGCCACCGTGGCTCGCCTGCAGAGTCCAACCCTCAAGGCAATTGCCG
>CAZTQJ010000064.1:0-7136 GCA_964615615.1 uncultured Acidimicrobiaceae bacterium | reverse complement strand
ACCGAGTTCTACACGGCTCTGAACACTCTTTCCCTAACGACGCTCTTCCGATCTCGAGCAGCAGATTTGCTTTGTTGCGGCACCTTCGATGCTGAATGCCCCCGATGGAGGCACCACGAAGCCGGTGGGCACCGGACCCTTCGTATTCAAAGAATGGGTACAGAACAATCACTTCACCGCTGTTCGCAATAAGGACTACTGGCGTAAGGGTCTTCCCTACCTCGACTCGGTGACCTTCAAGCCCATCCCCGACGCCCAGGCGCGTGGCCAGGCATTGCAGACCGGTCAGATCGACATCATGCACCAGTCCACGTCACGAGTCGTCAAGCAGTTCCGCGGCAACAAGAAGTACTCCTACCGTGACAACAGCGGAAAGATGGTTGGCGCACCTGCGGTCAACTGCGTCATGTTGAATCTCGCCAAGGCACCCTTCAACGACAAGGGCGCGAGGGCCATTCTGGCCAATGGTGTTGACCGTGAGCTCTATTCCAAGGTGATTGACCTTGGCATCTGCGCACCGGCCAATGGTGTGTTCCAGCCTGGTTCTCCGTACTACGGCAAGACCAGTTACCCGAAGTTCAACCCGAAGAATGCGCAGAAGCTTGCCGACGCTTACAAGAAGAAGCATGGCAAGGCCCTGGCCTTCACGCTCAATGTGGTGAATGCTCCTCAGACCATTCAGTCAGGCTCTTTCCTCCAGCAGGAGATGAAGAAGCTTGGCGTCAAGGTCACCTTGAAGACCTTTCAGCAAAACGAGTTGATCAATAATGCCCTCTTCGGCAGCTTTGAGGCAACAGAGTGGAGCCAATTTGGCGGCATCACCCCCGACACCAACTATGTCTGGTGGTCAACGGAGACTGCGGTGAAGAACGGCCTGTCTATCAACATGGCTCGTAACATCGACCCACGTCTTCAGAAGGCACTGCTTGAGGGCCTGGGAGCTTCAAACAAGAAGACCCAAACCAGGGCTTTCGCGAAGGTGAACGAGTACTTGGCCGAAGACATGCCCTACATCTACACCGACCGCACTGTTTGGGCGATCATCTCCAAGTCCAATGTGCAGAACTGGGCGAGCTTCACCTCACCCGATGGCACAAGGTGCTTGGGCCAAAACCAGGGAGACTTCTGGTTTACCCAAATCTGGAAGTCCTAGCCAAAGAGCCTTGGCGCTAAGGCGCTAAGGCCTCTGAGCTGATTCAGCCCCTGATCAATTGATCGGGGGCTGAATGCTTCTCGGCCTCGCTTACCGAGACATTGTGTCCTTGGCCTCATGACGATGGCTATGGCCTTCAACGTCACGCCAGAGGTAGGCGACTAGGGGCGGGAAGCTAATGGCCACGACGGCAATCACGATGAAGGGAACCGCTGGGCCAATGCCAAAGAGCGAGCCGGCCACCATGGCCGAGACTGCGCTGCCCGCAGTTTGACCTGTGGTCACAATTCCCTGCGCGCGACCGAGTTGGCCAGCGGGTACAAACTGCGCGACCAGCGACTGGGCCGAGGGGATGGCAAGGGAAGCCCCTATGGACTCAACCATCGCCAAGCTGAGTAACCAGGGGATACTGGAGATGCCGGCGTAGATAGCCAAGAAGATGGAGGTCGAGGTTATGGAACCCAGCACGAGCCAGCGCCTGTCTCGGTGATCAGCTAACCATCCTGCAGGCCTGGTTCCCAGCATGAAGGGCAAGCAGAAGAGCGTCCATGAAATACCAACCTGCAGGGCCGTTGCCCCGCGGTGTTCCATGAGCAGGGTCCAACAAGATTCATAGACGCCGATGGTGAGCCCGATGGAGGTCATGGCCAGAATGGAGCCAAGTAAGGGCCTGGTGATTTTGGGTCGAGGGCTGGGTTCGCGAAGGGCTTCGGCATCAGAGTGTGCTTCTAGGGTGCTCGAGCGAATCATGGGAATAAGGGCCAGTCCCGAGAGTCCACCGGTAAGCAAGAACACCAAGTCCATGTGTGCCACCCCGGCGACAGAACCGATGATGGGGCCAATGGCGAGGCCAAGGAACTGGCGGCTGACGATTTTGGCGTAGGCGCGACCACGAAACTCTGGGGCAACGGCCACCCCGACAAGGGACATGGTGCCGATCTCGACAGCTCCCGCTCCGAGGCCTTGAAGAAAGCGCAAGAAGGCTTCGGCAAGCGGAGCCACATGGAGTAAGAAGAGCAGGCTCGCGACGGAGTAAAGCAAGAGGCCAGAGATGATGACGGGACGGCGACCCCAGAGGTCAGCCAATTTGCCGGCTGGATACTGCCCCACCACTCCGGCCACAAAGAACGAGGCCATGACGAGGCCGATCGTGGCTGGTGATCCACCCTGACCCTTGAGATAGGCAGGGAGCATCGGTAAAAAGGCGCCCGCGGCCATCCATTCGAGGAACGTAGCCCAGGAGAGCACTGAAATCAGACGATCAGTGGACTGCTCGGCCGACAGATTTGCAGGCACGATGAGAACCTCCCGAGCCATCATCCTAGACCCGCCCCCATGGGACTTCGTGGAGGGATCTGTGCAAGCAAGGCGAGCAAGGGCCACAATGTCAATATGGAAAACCATGAGCTCGGCTTCCCCGACGTCCGCTGGGGTAACCCAAATTCAAAGATGGCTCAGCTTGGTCACCGTGCCGCGGCGACCAAGGCCGGAGCTGCCCTCATCCGATCCGTGGTTCCTTTGGACCGTTGGCTGCTGACTAAATCCAAAGGCCGCTACACCGCGCTTGGTCCCTTGGGTTCTCCGCTGCTCTTACTCACTGTGACCGGCGCACAATCTGGGCTGCCACGGGTGACTCCCCTGATCTACCTGCTCGATGCAGAGCGAATTCTACTGACGGGATCAAATTTCGGTGGCGAGCGTCACCCTGCCTGGAGCAATAACCTCATCGCGCATCCTGACGCCACGGTGACCATCGCCGGCAAAGTCTTTGCGGTGACTTCGCAAGTCCTTGAGGGTGAGGAACGTAGTGCCGCCTACGCAAAGTTTGAAGAGGCCGCCGCTCCCTATCGTGCATACAAGGGTCGCACCGATCGTGAAATCCGCGTCTTCTCACTCGCCAGGCGATAGCGATGGATCTCGAACTCACCGGGCGCAATATCGTCATCACCGGTGCTAGCGATGGCCTAGGCCTCGCGCTCGCCGATACGCTCGTGAGCGAGGGCGCCAATGTGGCGATCTGTGGCCGCAACCGAGAGCGCCTTGCAGCAGCTGAGGCACAACTCTCGGGTCGTGGGACCAGCGTTCTGGCCCAGGCCTGTGACGTCAGTGTGGCCGCCGACCTTGAAGCCTTTGCGGCGCAGGTCGGCAAGCAGTTCACACAAGTTCACGGACTGGTGAACAACGCCGGTAAGGCTTCAGCCTCCACGCTTGAATCCACTACCGATGAGCAATGGGAAGAAGATTTCGCCCTCAAGGTCATGGCCGCAGTCCGGCTGAGTCGCCTACTGCTCCCCAGCATGATTGAGGGAAGCTCAATCATTAACGTGTTGGCAATTTCTGCAAAGACTCCAGGTCCATCAACACAACCCACGTCGGCCTCACGTGCGGCGGGAATGGCGATCACCAAATCACTGTCTAAAGAACTTGGACCCCGCGGCATACGAGCGAACGCAGTCCTCATTGGACTGATCGAGTCAGGTCAGTGGCGCCGCTTTGCGCAGAGTGCAGGAGAGCCAATTGAGGACTTCCTGACGAATTTAGCTACCGGCTCAGGGATTCCCTTGGGTCGAGTGGGTAGGGCTGCAGAGTTTGCTGATCTCGCCTCATTTTTACTCTCGCCTCGCTCCTCCTACCTGACCGGAACAGCCATCAATCTTGACGGGGGCCTTTCGCCAAGTCTCTAGTGCTCGTCGTTGCGGCTCAGATCAGGCCAGTGCGCAGCATCACAAAGACACCCAAGCCCATGAGTACAAAGGGCAGCACGTAGGGCGAAGCTCGGCGCAGTCTGCCCACCACGATGGGATGGCGAGCAAGGGCAGAGCAGAACCACAGCATCCCGGCGTTGGCCAGCATAAAGACCAGCAAGGTGATCGCCGAGTGGGTGGCCGAAAGACTACGGAAGAGGGGGATGTAGATACTGAAATTATCTCCACTCAAGGCAATGGTGACGAGGAAGCTCGTGACGAAACCGGTGGCGGCAGGGGGTACTGGCCCGGCTCTACGCAAATCGGTATTCCGCAGGCTTGACAGCATGCGCAGTGCACTGATGATGGGGACGATGCCAAGGAGGCCAAAAATTTCTTGTGGGATAACGCGAAGGCTGTTGCCTATGAGGAGTGACGCAAAAACTACGCAGGCAAGTGCGGCACGCTGACCATGACGAATGCCGCGATGGCGAGCTTCTTCATTGAGGACTAACTGTGTGGTGAGCACCACGACATCGTCAATGTTGGTGGCGACATAGGTTGCAAGCGCTAGCGCCGCTGCGGCGAGAAGTTCCACAGATCAGACGCTGTAGCCGCCGTCGACATTCAAGACCTGCCCAGTGATAAAGCCGGCTGCCGGCGAGGCGAGAAAACTCACTGCCTCGGCGATATCTTGAGCTGAGCCAAAACGACCAAGAGGTATATTGCGTCTCGTAACCGCCAAAGCTTCTTCGTCGAGATCTCCCGATGCCATGAGCCTCGCGGCCATGCCATCAGTCAGCATCCCTGGACCGACAGCATTCACGCGGACTCCATAGCGCCCTTCTTCAGCCGCGAGGGCCTTGACGGTTTGTTCTATGGCACCTTTGGCGCTGGCTGAGAGGCCGTCACGCTGGGGGTAGCGATCCGTGGCGGCCGTGGTTACCGCGACAATGGAACCCTGGCTGGCTCGCAGATGCAGCAAGGCAGCGTGAGCGACATTGAAAAAGGCTGCTGCTTCATCGAGGAGATGCTGGCGAAATTGGCTGGGGCTCACCCGTGAGAGGTGGATCTGAGGCACGTGAGGGCCAGCGGCGTATACGAGGCTGTGAATACCGGAGTAGCGATGGGCTACCTCTTCAATGACGACAGCAACAGCCTGCTCATCAAGGAGATCGAGGGACCAGGCCTGAGTGTCGCCACCGAGTTCGGTGAGCAGACTCTGCGCTGTTTCTTGGGAGGAGCGATAACTGAAGGCCACCGAATCTCCGTGGCGAGCCAAAGTCTTCGCACAGGCTGCGCCTATCCCACCACTCCCACCGATGACCAGGGCACAGCCCTGACGATCGCGCGCGCTAGCCGAGGCCACCGGAGAGCCTTAAGGCTTCGATCGCTGCTGCGTCTTTATCGAGGACTTCAGCAAGGACTTCATCGGTGTGTTCACCCACGAGCGGAGCATGGCGAGGACGAGGCAGGCTTTCACCAATGAACTTGATGGGACTAGGAAGCTGTTCCGCGCCGAGCTCTTCGATACCAAAGAGGGGGAAGCGGTCGGCGAACTGAGGGTCATCAAGCAGCGTTTCTGGCGTGTTGACGGGAGCAATGGTGGTGTTGTGCTCTCCGGCAAAAGCCAGCCACTCTTTGGAAGTTTTCGTGGCAAAGATCTCGCGCAGTTGAGCTTGGAGCTCACGGTTCCCTCTCGCGTGATCGGCATATTTTGATCCCGGCCAGCGCTCAAAGAGATCCATGCGGTCGACGCCGGCGCAGAAGTTCTTCCAGAATTCCTGCTCGGAAGCCATGAAGAGGACATAGTTCTCGTCGGCGGCTTTGTAGACCTGATAACGAACTCCTTCGACCATGCCAGCCGTTCCAGGTGCGCGCCTGACGTAGCCGTCTGATTTGTTACCGGTAACAACATCCTCGGGACGGCGGTGAGCAAGATGAGTTTCCGATCGCAACCAGTCCATGGCAGCAGCCGCATCCGACTGGGCGATCTCTAAAAAGGCACTCTCACCGGTTTCGCGAGCGCGAAGGATGCTAGCCATGATGCCAAGTGCTCCAAAGAGCGGCCCCGCATGGATGCCGATGGAGGCGTGCTCGGGAATATAGGCAAAGCCTTCATCATCGGTAGCGGGCTTCACGAGGCCAGCCCAGGTGTCGTAGGCAATGCCATGGCCCGGTAGGTCTCGATAGGGTCCGGTCATGCCGTAGCCAGAAATTGAGCAAAACACGATGGCGGGATTAATGGCCTTTAAGTCTTCGTAGCCAAGGCCTCGCCGGGCCAAGCCACCAGGGCGCATGGCCTCTACGACGGCATCAGCGCCAGCAACCAGCTCACGGAATACCTGCTTGCCTTCTTCGGTGCGAAGGTCAAGGGTGATGGAGCGTTTCCCCCGGTTCACGTGGAGGTGCATCAGGGATACGCCTTCGACAATGGGCCAGGTCATATCGCGGACATAGTCACCCTGGGGGGGCTCAATCTTGATGACGTCGGCGCCAAGATCGATGAGGGGTCCGGTGATCGCAGCCGGCCCCAGCGCCGAGCATTCAATGATCCTTACGCCTGCGAGTGGTGCTGCCATGGTGACCTCCTTGTCCTATGGGATCGTATCGGAGCCCGAAGGCTTCGCCACCTCTTGCCCCTCTGCGTAAAATCTGGGTTCAAAGGGGACGAAAACCTCAACAAACAGCGAAATATGGCTGCCATCGCCTAGAGTTTCCGAGCGAGCGCCAGACCACTTCGATTTGCTCTTGGATATTTCCGGGAAGGTTGCAGCATGAATGCTACGCGTAAGAGTTTTTCGGGTTTTTCCATAACTCGGATGTTTCTTGTGTCGAGTTTGACGCTCGCCCTCCTGCTACCCATTCTTGAAGTCACCAGTCATGCGGCTGGAGCCAATCCCTCTACAACATGGGGGCAAAGCGCGCAGGCTTGGACCTCAGCAGGCAGTTCTCGTTTTGATGCCGCTGACATTGCCTGTACAAGTGCAGCAGCCTGCGTGATCGTTGGTCAGGCTCCCAATCAAAACCCTGAAGCGCAGGTGCTTGCTAAAGGGACTTGGAATGCACAAAAAATCACCCCACTAAAGGGCTATGCCGGAGCGCGTTTGAACTCCATTGCCTGCCCTGCGCTGGGTAGATGTATTGCGGTGGGAAATGAATGGAAAGCCGACAACTCCTCAGTGCCATTCTTTGCGCAGCAAAGCCCGACGGGCTGGACCTCGAAGCTGTTCACCTCCATCCCTAGGGCTGCGAAAGCCCCCTGGGGGGCGAGTTTTTCAGCCATTTCATGTCCAAGC
>CAZTQJ010000063.1:0-7140 GCA_964615615.1 uncultured Acidimicrobiaceae bacterium | reverse complement strand
GTAGTGAGCCTGACCAGCCTGTGCTCGCCAACCCAGCACTGAGGCGTTGTTGATGATGTTGCCCTTACCGGCTTTGTACATGTGGCGAAGGGCCGCACGCGTGCAGCGGAAGGTGCCAGTCAGGGTGATATCGAGCACCCGGCTCCACTGTTCGTCGTCCATGTCCACAATGGAAGTCGTGCCGCCAAGGCCGGCGTTATTCACCGCGATATCAAGACTGCCGAAGGCTTCGATGGCCTTGGTGTACAGCGCTTCGACCTCGGCTTCCTTGGTCACATCGCAGGGCTGGGCCACGATGGGGCCAAGGTGGCTCAGCTCTTCAGTCGTTTCGGCAAGGCGCTTCGGATGGGCATCAGAAATCACTACGCTCGCGCCCTCTTCGAGGCAACGCTTTGCGGTGGCCATACCAATGCCCGTACCCGCAGCCGCAGTCACCACGACCACCTTGCCTGCAAGCAGGTTGTGCCCTTCGGGTGCTGTGGGAGGAGGGAAGACCACCTTCGCGGCAGTTAAGGAAGTGTCGTCGGTGCTCATAATGTTCCCTTTGGCTCGGGAGGAAGGCCAAGAACCCGCTCTCCGATGATGTTGCGTTGGACCTCGTCGGAGCCACCGTAGATGGACTCAGAACGTGAGAAGAGAAAGCTGCGGTGGAACTCGCCGAGTTCATAGGGCGAGCCTTCAATCACGGTGGCAGCAGGTCCCAAAACGTCGAGCGCCAATTCGCCAAGACGCTGATGCCAACCTGCCCAAAAGAGCTTGGCCACTGAAGCCGAAGGGGGGGCTTCGCCATCGTCATAACCAGCAAGACTGCGAACGGTTGACACCTGAAGGATGGCCAGTTCGCCATAGGCACGCGCGAGACGATCGCGGACCGTGGCGTCCTTGATGCGACCATTGCCTCGCGCTGTCGTGATCACATGCTCGAGTTCACGGGAAAATCCCAGGAGGTGGCCGAGTAGACCAACACCTCGCTCAAAAGAGAGTGTGGCTAGAGCGACACGCCAACCGTCGCCCACCTCGCCCACCACGTCTTCGCTCTGGGCTTTCGCTCCGTCGAAGAAGACTTCATTGAATTCCGAGGTGCCCGAGAGCTGCACAATGGGACGGACCTCAATGCCGGGCTGGTCCATGGGGACCAAGAAGTACGAGAGTCCACGGTGTCGCCTTGAACCGGCTTCACTTCTGGCCACGACAAAGCACCAATCCGCTTCGTGAGCCAAGGAGGTCCAAACCTTCTGGCCATAGAGAGACCATTGTTTGCCATCGAACTCGGCCCGCGTCGCCACATTCGCAAGGTCGCTACCCGCATTGGGTTCGGAATAGCCCTGACACCACATCTCTTCACCGGCCACAATCGGGGGCAAGAAGCGCTCCTGCTGGGCCTTGGTACCAAAGTGAATGATGGTGGGACCTAAGAGTCCCTCGCCAAGGATGGAGAAACGACCCGGCGCTCCGGAGCGGACGTACTCTTCATTGAAAATAACCTGTTGGGTGATGGATGCTCCACGGCCACCGAATTGAGTAGGCCATCCGACGCAGGTCCAGCCACCGCGGGCAAGTTCTTTTTCCCAGGCACGGCGAAGCTCGGGTTCGAAGGCTTCATCACCCTGCCCGCCTCGGCCCTGTGCCGCGGCGAAATCTCCGATGACATGAGTTTGAAACCAGGCCTGAACTTCGCGACGGAAGGCGGCGTCTTGTGCTTGGTCGGCGAGTTGCATGGAACCGTTAGCGTACCGCCGTGGAGCCATGTGGCTTCCCAGCCCCGAGGAGGCAAACCATGGCCGAGCAAGAGCCTGAAATAGCCGAGGAAACGTGGAGGGCCCAGCTCTCCCCTGAGCGCTATGCCATCTTGCGCCAGGCCGCCACCGAGCCGGCTTTTAGTGGCGATCTCCTCCATGAAGAAGGCGAGGGTAACTTCACCTGCGCGGGCTGCCAGACTCCCCTCTTTAGCAGTCAAGCCAAATACGACTCAGGATCTGGCTGGCCGAGCTTTGATGCCGCCATCAGCCACGGGATCGTCGTCGAACGCGAGGACCGCAGCCATGGAATGCTCCGCATCGAAATTCTCTGCGCCACTTGTCATGGCCACCTCGGACATCTCTTTGACGACGGGCCCACAAGTACTGGCCTTCGCTACTGCGTAAATTCCCTTTCTTTGGAGTTCAGCCCCGAGTCTTGATTCCTCGAAGCCAAGGAGTTGATCTCCAGGCTTGACCAGCGCAGGGATGCACCCACTTCATCAGCCACTAATTCGATCTTCGATCGCTTTGCCCCATTTGCATCGGTCCAATGAGATTGCGTCAGGCGACCAGTCGCCAAGACACGGCTGCCCTTGGAGATAGAAAGCACAAGGTTCTCGGCTAACTCCCGAAAGCAGCTGACATCGACAAAGGACGTTTCCTCCGTCCATGCCCCATCTTCTGCGTCGCGGCGACGTCGCGAAACGGCGATGGAGAAGTGCGCCACTGCAACACCTTCAGCGCTGTAGCGAATCTCCGGGTCGTGGGTAAGGTTCCCCGCAATCGTCGTGCTGTTCGTCATCATTCCTCCTGAACTCGTGGAGGGGCAGCGTAGAAAATGCTGCGGCAGACGAGTGTGCTCTTGAGTTAGCTAGACCTCGAGGAATCGACGAATGGCAAGCGCCGAACCGGCAGCACCAATGCCCATGCCAAGGAACACCACGAGCCCATCAGTCATGAGTACTTCAAAAGTGCTCAGCCTCATCTGGGTGAGCACGGCTTCAGGATGAGCGGGATTTCCCAAATGATTCAAGAGCAGGTGAAGGAGGAAAACGAAGGCGGCAGCCACCAGTGAGCCGAGCATGCCCTGAATAGTCCCTTCGGCCATAAAAGGGATACGAATAAACCAGTTGGTTGCACCCACCAACTTCATGACCGCCACTTCCCTTCGCCTGGCGAAAATAGCCATGCGAATGGTGTTCAAAATGAGGACCGCCGCCGAGAGCAAGAGGACGGAAGCCACACCGATAAACACCCACTGCAAGATGGTCACCGTTTTTTGCATGGTGTGGATCTGCTCAATAGGCGCCTTGACTTTCAAGACCCCCGGCAAGCCCTTGAAGGACTTAATCACTAAGAGCGCATCCTGGGGTTGGTTGGGCGTACAGCGATAGGAAGTCGGCATATCTGCTGGCTTGAGGACGGAGAGCGCCGTTGGACCAAGCAGGCGTTTGGCCTCGTTGTAGGCCTGGGCCTTGGTCCAAAAGCTGCAGTTATGCACATAAGGCAGCTGGTGCAACTGCGTGTTGATTGCTGCCTTCTCGCCCTTCGAGGCGGTGGGCTGCATGAATACCGATACCTGGGTTCCGCGCTGCCACTTCAGAGAGGCTTTAGCCGCACCTTGTTTGAGCAAGAGTGCTGAGCCCACCAGGGTTAGCGACGTCGCCATGGTGAGCACGGCGGCGATCGTCATCAGGCGGTTACGCCAGAGATTGGTAGCGGTTTCCTTGGCGACGTACTGAGCGAAAATTGGCATTAGACGCCCGTCCCCTGGTTGTCATCGATGCCATAGACCCCTCGAACCTGGTCACGGATCAAGCTGCCATGGTCCAATTCGATAACGCGACGCCGCATGCGGTCCACCAGAGCTTTGTCGTGGGTGGCCATCAGTACCGTCGTGCCTGTCCTGTTAATTCTTTCCAACAAGGCCATGATGCCTTCTGAATTCGAAGGGTCGAGGTTTCCCGTTGGTTCGTCTGCGAGGAGAATCAAGGGGCGGTTTACGAAGGCCCGCGCTACGGCAACGCGTTGCTGCTCCCCACCGGAAAGTTCAGAGGGAAGGTTTTTACTTTTGTCCGTGAGCCCTACGAGGTCGAGCACTTGGGGGACCTGGGCATCAACCACCTTTTGTGGCCTACCGATGACCTCAAGGGCGAAGGCAACATTTTCAAACACTGACTTATTCGGGAGAAGCCGGAAGTCCTGAAAGACACAGCCAATATTGCGGCGGAGGTAGGGAACCTTCCAGCGCGGCAACTTCGCAATGTCGCGGCCGGCCTCAATGATGTTTCCCCTGTCGGGCAACTCTTCGCGCATCAGGAGCTTGAGAAAGGTTGACTTTCCCGAGCCCGAGGAACCCACGAGGAATACGAACTCGCCCTTGTCGACTTCGAGAGAAACGTCACGAAGGGCCACCGTCCCATTGGGATAGGTCTTGGATACATCGTTGAAGCGGATCATGGGTGGTTACAAGCCTTCCTCCACAAACGGAGGGTTTAAGCGGTAAACCAAGCCTACCGGGAGGGGGCGCAAATCTCCGCCACCCCAAGGATCTCCTTAGGCCTGCGGACCTTGAGCACGTTGACGGCGAAGTTCGGCCTCAATAAATGGATCAAGGTCGCCATCGAGGACGGCGTCGACATTGCCGGTCTCTTCATTTGAACGCAGGTCTTTCACCAGTTGATAGGGAGCCATTACGTAGGAGCGAATCTGGTTGCCCCAGGCATTATCGGCTCGCTCCCCTTGGAGCGCCCCCATCTCTGCGAGGCGTTCAGCGCGAGCTCGCTCGGCCAACTTGGCGGAGAGGATCTGCATAGCGCGTGCCTTATTTTGGTGCTGGCTGCGCTCATTTTGACAACTCACCACGGTCCCCGTTGGCTCGTGAGTAATCCGCACGGCGGAGTCCGTTTTATTGATGTGCTGTCCGCCAGCACCCGAAGCGCGGTAGGTGTCAATGCGAAGATCTTTTTCATCGATCTCTATCTCTCCTGAAACATCTTCCAAGAATGGTGTCACCTCAAGCGAAGCAAAAGAAGTTTGGCGGCGGTGCTGAGAGTCAAAGGGAGACATCCTCACCAGGCGGTGAACACCGCGTTCAGCGGCAAGCATCCCGTAAGCGAAGCGGCCCTTGACGATGAAGGTTGCGGAGAGCAGTCCCGCTTCTTGGCCTTCGGTAGCCTCATCGAGCTCTACGGCAAAACCCCTTCGCTCTGCCCATCGGCTGTACATGCGAAGCATCATCTCTGCCCAGTCTTGAGCGTCGGTACCACCTGCCCCCGCATGGATTTCTGCAATGGCGTCATGTTCGTCATAGTCACCCGAGAAGAGTGCCTGTAGTTCGATCTGGGCCAACTTGCCACTGAGATCCGCAGCGATAGCGGCTAACTCGCCCGCCAGGGCCTCGTCGGGATCTTCGGCCAAGAGTTCGAGCATGGCCATACCGTCTCCTATGCCAGCGGCGAGCTCATCGAAGGCGGAAAGATCGTCGGCAGCACGGCCTAACTCAGTGGTGACGAGGCGAGCGTTGTCTGCGTCGTTCCAAAGATCTGGCTCACCGGCCTGCAGTTCCAACTCGGCGTGACGAGCTCGCAAGGGTTCAATACCGAGATAGCCACGGGCTTCTTCGAGGCGCTGGCTCAGATCTTCAAGGGTCGAGGCAATCTCACGAGACGCCTCGGCATCGTCAAGCTGCGCCATGGCACAGCTTGAACTTCTTCCCGCTACCGCAGTGGCAGGGCTCGTTGCGACCTATTTTTTGCTCTGGCGCCTTCACGATGGGGACCATGGGGCGATCAGAGCCTTCAAGGACGCTCGGATCGAAACCCTGCGCAGTCTGGTCAACACGACCGCCTTGATCAGCCAAGGCCATCTGCGCCCAAGCGGACTGATCTGACACGGGGTCGTCGGCGGCGACGTAGGTGGCCTGAGCAAGATTGGGACCCGCTGAAGAGTCCTCGACGGATTCAACGTGCATCACGTAGCGGAGATAATCGTCGTCAATGCCAATCATCATCTGACCAAACATCTTGAAACCTTCTTGCTGCCAAGCAACGAGTGGATCTTGTTGGCCCATGGCGCGCAGGTTGATGCCCTCACGGAGGTAGTCCATTTCGGAAAGGTGTTCGCGCCATTTCACATCGATGATTTGCAGCATGACGTCGCGCTCGACTTCTCGAGCTGTTTCTTCCCCACCTGGCATGGAAGCGCTGTGCTCGTGGTAGTAGTCGATCGCTTCAGTCGTGATGGACTCAATCAACTGTTCGCGACTTGAAGCTTGGGCAAGGTCTTCAGCTGAGAACTTGCTCGGGTAGTACTGAGCAAGTTCAGCGAGGAGCAGAGCTAAGTCCCACTCCTCTTCAAAGTCACCTTCGCAAGTGCCGTTGACGAGGTTTTCAATAGCAAGGGCTAAAGAATCCTCGGTTTGCTCGCTGAGGTCTTCCCCGTCAAGGATCTGGCGACGGCGTTGGTAGATCACCTTGCGCTGCTCGTTCATGACCTCGTCGTACTTGAGGACATCCTTGCGCTGTTCGGCGTTACGTCCTTCAACAGTATTTTGCGCGCGTTCAATGGCCTTGGTCACCATTTTTGCCTCGATAGGAACATCGTCAGGCAGAGCACGACCCATAACCCAGTTCATGGCTCCTGTGGCAAAGAGTCTCATGAGTTCATCTTCAAGGGAGAGGTAGAAACGGCTCTCGCCAGGATCGCCTTGACGACCAGCACGGCCTCGTAGCTGGTTATCAATACGGCGACTCTCATGGCGCTCGGATCCGAGCACATAGAGACCACCGAGTGCTAAGACCTTTTCGCCCTCAGCAGTGCATTCGGCCTTCAGGTCGGCTGCCTTCTTCGCCAGAGCCGCCTGGCCTTCTTCGCTCTCGATGTCGACATCTGCGGCGAGTTCGCGATGGGCAAGACCTTCGGGATTGCCACCGAGGAGGATGTCCACGCCTCGTCCAGCCATGTTGGTGGCCACCGTGACGCCACCGAGGCGACCGGCCTGGGCAACGATTTCGGCTTCCCGGAAGTGCTGTTTGGCGTTCAGTACCTCATGGTGGACTCCGCGACGGCTGAGCAGTGAAGACAAGAGCTCAGACTTTGCCACGGAGGCCGTACCCACAAGAACGGGCTGACCTTTGGCGTTGCGCTCAACAATGTCTTCAACCACGGCTTCAAACTTGGCCATCTCCGTCTTAAAGATGAGGTCCGCACCGTCCACACGGCTCGGTGGACGGTTCGTCGGAATGGGAACCACGGGGAGGCTGTAGGTGGAGCCAAATTCTGCAGCTTCGGTCTCGGCCGTACCTGTCATCCCGCAGAGCTTTTCGTAGAGGCGGAAGTAGTTTTGCAGGGTCAGATCGGAAGAGCGTCGTGTAGGGAAAGAGTGTTCAGAGCCGTGTAG
>CAZTQJ010000062.1:0-7178 GCA_964615615.1 uncultured Acidimicrobiaceae bacterium | reverse complement strand
AGATAGCTTCAGGTGACTGGAGTTCAGACGTGTGCTCTTCCGATCTCCCCATGCACTTGCCTCAAATTTGAATGGCTGCACAATCAGGTGATGACCATAATCTGCAAAGGTGCCTAAAGCGCCCCGTGTCGCCAAGACGAAGAACGGAATTGCGCCACGACTCTGCGAAATGTGCGGCCTAGCCTTTGAGTGGCGCGCGAAGTGGCGTAAGAATTTTCACGAAATAAAGTACTGCTCAGCTAAATGCACCAAGCAAGCCAAGGCCGCTCGGCGCCAATCGACCGGCTGAATGCCAAAATGGGGATGATCCAATCTCCAACAAGCGCCAAAACTAAATTCGATGATCCGTGGGGGCGGAGGGACTCGAACCCTCACTGGAGGTGGTTTAAGCACCCTGCCTCTGCCATTGGGCTACGCCCCCCGAGCTGAACTACTTCGTTGGAAACGGTAATCGCTCAGCGAAGATCGCAAGTTCTTGGCCACGGGGATTTGGCTGTACGCCCAAAGAAGGTCCAAAGACCATCGTTTCGCGCTCTTCAGGAGTCCACGCAGGCCACTGCCCAAGGACATCGGTGCTGGGGTTGCCAGTTCTGGCAAAACTGATCCAAGCATCCATCATCACTTCACTCAGCGCATCTGCTTCAGGGCTTCCACCAGCGAAGCGAGCCACATTTTCGTCAGCGATGGTACCGAATACAAAGGGCACCTCGAGAGCATGACAGGAGCCGAGGATGCCGCCGAAAACGGGAGTCTCCTGGGTGAAGAGATAGACAAATGCTGGTGAGCCAGCGCGGTGATGCCTGGCAGCGATTTGCAATGAAGGCCAGCGGAATACCCGATCTGCACCTATCGCCATCCACAGGGCTGGGGCGTCGATGGGCTCTCCGCGATTGCTGCGTGCAACTTCATAAGCGGCAACAAGCTCTGCGGCCGGAAGTTCAGGCATAGACCGCTCGCCCCAGGCAATGAGACCATCGCGATCCATAGTGGTGACCTTGGGATCAGCAAAGGCGAACATCGTCATCTCATCCTTATTTGTCCCGATCAGAAGTTCAAGGCCTGACATTGCACCAGCTCCAAGGGCTTTAAAGGGATGCTCGGTGATGAAACTCCCGTCGACGACGGGGATGAAGGGCAGCTCAATGCGATCGGTTTTCTCTGGCCGAGCCTGAATCTCGGCCACTGCCGTTACGAGATCTCCTGCAGGGATTTGCTCAAGACGCGCTCGGTCGGGCTCGTGGATGCCCAACAGGCCACAGAGCTCATCGCCTACTTCTTCTGCTTCCGCTGAGCCCTCGACATAGACGGGGCCACTTTCTAAAATTGCCCGTCGAAACAAGCCGCGCGCCGAAGGTGCTCCAAGGAGCGCCGCGATGCCTATGGATCCAGCGGACTCACCAAAAAGCGTCACGTTTTCGGGGTCTCCACCGAATCCTGCAATGTTTTCGCGCACCCACTCCAGGGCTGCGACTTGGTCCATGAGTCCGTAGTTACCAACCTGACCATCGGCATCACGCAGCGCACGGTGGGCGAGAAAACCAAGAGCACCAAGGCGATAGTTAATGGTGACCACCACGACATCACCTCTACGCACGAGACGATCACCGCGGTAGATGATGCTCGCTCCTGTGCCGGTGACAAAGCTGCCCCCATGGATGAAGACCATCACTGGTCGTTGCTCGCCGTCGCAGGCTGGCGTCCAGATGTTCAGATTGAGGCAGTCCTCAGAATCATCTTCGGGGTCACCAGGGATAGCCATACCGGGGATCATCGGTGGCTGAGGGGCGACTGCTCCAAAATCCAGTGCCTTACGAATGCCACTCCAGGGCTCGAGCGCTTGTGGTGCGCGCCAGCGCAAAGGACCAATCGGTGCCGCTGCGTATGGGACGCCAAGAAATGCCGTTACGCCGTCTTGTGTTGATCCCTCAAGGATTCCACCTGAAACTTTCACCTGCGCCACTGCCACAGGCTAGGGACGAGCGAGCCCTTGGTCAACCGGCGCTAGGGACGTGGCACGATGGAGGGATGGGAGTTGGCCAAAGCGTGACGGTGATCGTGCCTGCCTATAACGAGGAAGAACGTATTAGCGCAGGACTTGAGCGCATTATCTCTGCTCTTTTGAGCAGTGATCTGACTGCTAGGGATCTCGAGCTCATTGTCGTTGATGATGGCTCTGGCGATGAGACCGCACTGAAAGCACGAGCCTTTGTCAGCCCCATCATCCCCCTCCGGGTGATTTCCCTTTCCAAAAACTCAGGTAAGGGTGCAGCCATTCGCGCCGGCCTGGCTCAGGCCCGAGGCGCCTTGAGCTGCTTCATTGACGCCGATGCCTCTATCGAACCGCGACACCTCAGCGATATCGTCCAAGCCCTCGAATCATCACCCATCGCAATCGGCGACCGAGCAAGTGATGGTCATCGTATTGAGTACCACTCGCCCGTGCGCAGCGCAATGGGCCGAATCTTTAATCGCCTGGTGCGCTTGCTTTCCGGTGTGCGCATCGTTGACACACAATGCGGCTGCAAGGGATTTACCACTGCGGCGGGTCGCCTCCTCTTTGCTCTCGGCTCCATTGACGGCTTTGCCTTTGACGTCGAACTCCTGCGTACAGCACAAGGACTAGGTCTAGGCGTGAGCAGCGTTCCCGTGAGTTGGAAAGATATGAGTGGCAGCCATGTGCGCCGCATCCATGATCCCGCGGTGATGGTTTTTGATCTCTTCCGTTCTCGCATGGGCGAAGGACGCCGAAGTGTGCCAGCGGTGCAGATTCGCGAGGATGTGCTCGTCGAGCCGGGGCCATGGATAGAAATCGTGACGAAACATGCGAGATACTTGACCCTGGCTGGCAAGGGTGGCGCCGAGCAAGAGCTCGCAGCCTTCGGGAGTTTGATGCCCCTTAGCCTGCATCGCCTAGCCCGAGAAGGGCTCGAAAGGCTGACCTTAAAGGCCTAGGAATTGTTCTTGTGCCTTCGGTACGATGTTGCAATGGAAGATCGCCCCGTGGAGATTGCCGAAAAAGAGTCTTCCTCCATGTTGCCCATCCCATCGCTGTTCCCTCAGTTCGATGACGACATTGCCGAGGACCCAAACCGCTTGAGCGATATCGACGAATGGGGTCGTAGCGAGCACTTCCGGAGCATGATCCGCAAGGCCTATGCACCTATTTACAAGCATTGGTTCCGTGTTGAGTGGGAAGGCTTGGAGAAACTCCCTAAGGAAGGTGGTGCCCTCCTGGTCTCCAATCATGCTGGTGCCATCCCCTCTGATGCACCCGTCATCATGCACGGCATCGAGGAGCTGCTCGGCAGACCGGTCTACGGACTGGCTGATTACTTCTTTCGCACTATCCCCTTCGTCGGCACCATGTGGCAGCGCAGCGGTGGCGTCCCCGCACGACCAGAGAATGCCTATCGCTTACTTCGCGAACAAGGCCAACTCGTGCTGGTTTTTCCCGAAGGGGTCAAGGGTCCATCAAAGAGTTTTGGAGATCGTTATCAACTCCGACGCTTTGGCAGAGGTGGCTTCGTGGAAATCGCCATGCGTGCCGGTGTTCCCATCTATCCCATTGCCGTCATTGGCTCAGAAGAGACCATGCCTGTCGTAGCTCGCCTGCCAGTAGTGGCCAAACTGCTCGGCACCCCTTATTTCCCCGTGACCATCAACATGCTGACTATGGGCCCCTTGGGAACCATCCTCCCCCTCCCGGCCAAATTCAAGATCCGCGTGCTCGACCCCGTCACCTTCGATGCTCCTAGAGGCCTTGCGAGCTATCCGCGCAGTCAGGTCATGGAAGGCACGGATCGCATTCGTTCCCTCATTCAAGAAGCTGTCTACGAACTCTTGCGTAAGCGTAAGAGCATTTGGTTCGGCTGATGGGCAAACGTGTTCTCGTAACTGGTGCTGACAGTTTTTGGGGTGGTCGAGTGATCAGTGCTCTCGAGGAAGATCCAACATTTGAAGTCCTCTTAGGCCTTGGCGACACCAGGCCATCAGTGAAGTTTGAACGTGCTGAATTTGTTCATGCTGACAGCACCTATTCGATTCTGAATCGTCTGGTGCGCGCCACCGAAGTCGACACGATTGTGCACACCTTCCTGGTCGTTGACTCGACCTTGGTTGCGCCCCGGGCGCTCACGGAAATCAACGTGATTGGAACCATGAACATGCTCGCTGCGGCGGGTGCTCCTGGTTCTAAGGTCAAGCACCTCATCGTGAAATCATCAGCCCTGGTCTATGGCGCCACCGAGCGTGACCCCAATACCTTCAAGGAACAAACGCCAAGAATGAAGTCACCTCACACCAGGGTGGAGCGCTCACTCATTGAGGCCGAGCAACTGATTAGAGAATTTGCCGATGACCACCCCGAAATCACGGTGACCATCCTGCGCTTCTGTAACGTGCTGGGCACTGACCTCACGACACCGCTCAGTCGGAACCTCTCGCAGCGGCTCTGCCCTTCATTGATGGGTTTCAATCCTCTGTTGCAGTTCATTGCTGAGGAGGATGTAGTGAGTGCCCTCCTCCATGCCATTCACAATCGCCTACCTGGCGTCTACAACGTGGCGGGCAAGGGGCGCATTCCCTGGAGTGAAGTGATGGAGATCTGCGGAACACGGCCTCTCCCCGTGCCGAGTTTTAAACCCTTTTTGACTATCGCTCCCAAGATCCCCTTCCTGCACTTCGACATGCCAGACGAACTCGAAGACCTTTTGCGTTATGGCCGTGGCATCGCGACGCGTAAGTTCATCGGCACGGGCTTTCACTGTCGATTCACGAGCGCGGGAGCCGTTGAGCACTTCGCCACCGGCCTCAGGCTCTCACGAGCCATGCATCCTCCCCGTGACGACAGCGAGTACGACCATTCCGTGGAGCAGTTCTTTCGCCACTCCCCTGCTGTCCGACAGAACTAAGGCGCGTCTACCCAGACTTCGAGCAGTTCGCCACGGCGCTCTTGCCATTCCTCAGCCGTAATCGCAAACTTCACGTGGTCTTCCCAGACACCATCGATTTCCAAGTAGCGCTCCGCTAAACCTTCCCTTCGGTAAGCGAGCTTCTCCATCACTCTGAGCGAGGGAGTGTTGCGAGGAATGATGGAAATTTCAATTCTGTGTAAGCCCAACTCTTCGAAGGCGTATTGCGTAGCGACGATGACCGCTTCGGGAACGTAGCCGCGGCCAGCCATGGCTTCATCAATCCAATAGCCAATAGAGGCGCTTTGAAAAGGCCCTCGCTGTATGGAAGAGAGGGTCAACTCTCCTCGAAGCCCACCGGCCACGAAAATGCCGAAGCTAAATCCCGTCTGCAGTTGGCGCTCACGCTCACGCACCGCGCAGCGCGCTTGGAAATTTGCCCTGTCCTCAGTGGGATAGCCAGCAGAAGCAGGACGGGGCTCCCATTTCAAGAGCCAGGATTGGCAACGCAGGCGAACTTCGCTCCAGGCATCAAAATCAGCTTCAGTAAGCGTGCGTAAGACCACCCTGGATCCGCTCAGCACGAGTGCTTCAGAGCTTTGATGGCGGCTTCTCATCGCGCAATCGTCTCTTCAAGAGCAGCAAGCAAGGTGAGCACGTTTGCCATTCTCGCACTGTGGCCCATGCAGCCAATTCTCCAGACCTTGCCCGCCAAGGGGCCAACACCACCACCAATTTCGATCGAATAGCGCTCACGCAGGCTTGTTCGCGTAGTGAGATCGTCAACACCATCGGGGATCATGACCGTCGTGAGCTGAGCGAGGCGATGAGGAGCATCTACGAGTAAGTCCAAGCCCATGTCCTCTAGGCCTGCCTGCAAGGCTCTACCTGTTTCTTCGTGGCGCGCAAAGCCTGCCTCTAGACCTTCTTCGAGAATTGCTCCAAGACCAGCGTGGAGACCAACAACCTGCGTGCTTGGAGCTGTGTGGTGGTAGCTACGGGTGCCAGTTGCATCGCCAGAGACGTAGGCGGCAACCAGACTGAGGTCCAGATACCAACTTGATGGCCGATCAACAAAACGTTCAAGCGCTCGCGGTGAAGCAGTGAAGGGCGAAAGGCCGGGGGGCACCCCAAGGCATTTCTGGGTTCCTGAATAAGAAAGATCGATGCCCCAGTCGTCAATGAGCAGGGGCATACCCGCTAATGATGTGACGCTGTCGACGAGCAAGAGTGCGTCGCCCTTATTGGCGCCAAGCCAGGTCAGGTCGTTCACAACACCGGTTGAGGTTTCAGCATGGACGACTGCGATGATTGCGGGACTGGGGTGGGCCGACACGAGAGCTTCAGGATTCACGGGCTTACCCCAGGGGAACTCCACGGCAATGACCTCGGCCCCGTGGCGAGAAGCGACTTCCGCCATGCGCATGCCAAAGAGTCCATTGATAGCCACCACGACGACCTGACCAGGCGAGATCGAGTTCACCAAGGCTGCCTCCATACCGGCCGAGCCGGTCCCTGAAATCGGAAAGGTCAAGGGGTTTGTTGTGGCAAAGACTTCTCTCAGGCGAGCCATGGTTTCGTCCAAGACGCCGAGGAATATCGGGTCAAGATGACCGAGCACTGGCTCTACGGCCGCCGCCATGACCTCGGGGTAGACGTTTGAGGGACCAGGTCCCATGAGGAGGCGTTCAAGCAGAGGCACGACAGACATCTTCGCAGTAGGCGCCCTTGCGCGCCAGCATCAAGAACTCAGCAGGTCCGCGGCAATGCCGTCGAGGATGTCATGCTCGGAAACCAGACAGCTCTCGAAGCCAAAACGGGTCATGACTTCATCAAGGACAATTGCCCCACCCACAATGACGTCCTCACGGCCAGGCACCATGCCCGGATGCTCTTTGCGTTGCGCAATGCTCTCCGTGGCTAATTGCTTAGTCCAAGCTTGGACAGCCGCAGCGTTCAAGTGCCGATGGTGGACATCTTCAAAGCGGTAGGTCGATATGCCTCCGGCGAGTTGAGCCAGCGTAGAAACCGTTCCCGCTAAGCCAATCAGTCGTGACCCTGAAGCGAGCTCCCCAAGCGCTGGCTGAGCAGCAATTGCCTCATTGAGAGCGCGGCGAACCTCAGTTCTTGCTGCCGCTATCTCTTCTTCTGTCGGCGGATCAGTATGGAGGTAGCGCTCGCTGAGGCGGACACAGCCGACTTGCATAGAAAATCCCATTACCTTCCAATACAATATTTTTAAATTTAATTAAGCTCTAAACATATCCT
>CAZTQJ010000061.1:0-7196 GCA_964615615.1 uncultured Acidimicrobiaceae bacterium | reverse complement strand
GCACTCGACTCACCTGGCGCCCTGTTCACCGCCTCTCATACTCCCGCGCCGTACAACGGCATCAAACTCTGTCTTGCTGGCGCAAAGCCCATCGGTTGCGATACGGGGCTCACGGAGATCCAAGCGCTCACCGAGCGCTTTTTAGTTGAACCCGCAAGTGGTCCTCTGGCCGCCACGAGTTCGCAGGATCTCCTTTCAGCCTGGGCTGACCATGTGCGCAGCTTTGTGGATGTGTCGGCGCTTCGTCCCTTAAAGGTGGTGGCTGACACCGCCAATGGCATGGGTGGCCTCGTTGTCCCCCTGGTCAGGGAGGGCTTGGGCTTTGACCTAGAGATCCTCTATCCCGAACTCGATGGCAATTACCCTAATCACCCCGCTGACCCCATCCAAGAGGAAAACCTCGTTGATCTCAAGCGCCGAGTCTTAGAAACCGGTGCCGATATTGGTTTGGCCTTTGACGGTGATGCTGACCGAGTCTTCTTGGTAGACGAGCAGGCCGAAGGGGTTTCGGGATCACTGACCACCGCCATGGTGGCGGCCTCGATGCTGGATAAGAACCCTGGCGCCACCGTTCTCTATAACTTGATCTGTTCCAAGACCGTTGCCGAAGTCATCGCCGAACACGGTGGTACGGGAGTGCGCACGCAGGTCGGCCACTCCTTTATTAAGCAGGTCATGGCGGAAACGGGTGCCGTGTTTGGTGGAGAACATTCAGGTCACTACTACTTCAAGGACAACTTTCGCGCCGATTCGGGTATCATTACCGCCCTTATCGTGCTGGAATTGATGAGTAAGCGCGGCCAAAGCCTCTCCGAGATCGTTGCGCCCTATCGCCGCTACATCGCCTCTGGGGAAATCAACACGGAAGTGGCTGACCCCGCTGGGGCCGTTGCGGCCGTGGCCAAAGCCTTGGAGGGAAGCGAGGCTCAACTCGACCAGCTCGATGGGCTTACCGTTAGCTATCCCGACTGGTGGTACAACCTGAGGCCGTCGAATACCGAGCCCTTGCTGCGCCTTAACGTGGAGGCCGCCGATGAGGCAGCTTGTAGCGCCCATGTCGCGCAGGTACTCAAGCTCGTAGCCGAGCTCACTGCTTAGTGCTTAACCATGAGTTCTCCAAAAGTCCAAACCGAAAGGAAATAGCGTGCGCCTTGATGATCTGGTGATCTCCGTAGTGGTCTGTCCGAATGATCGTGAGCCTTTGCTCTACATCGAGGCAGAAAACATCCTCTTGAACCCTCGACGTTCGGAAACCTTCCACATTGATGGAAGCATTCCGGTGCTCTTGCCGGAGTCGGGGACCAGCATTGACGCCACCGAGCTCAAGCGCCTTGAGGCTATTGGGGGAACCTGGACGGGTAAGGGCACTAGTGGCCTTAGCGCCTCAAACTGACCTGAAGCCCTGAATTTGGTCCACAGTTGTGCCAGCGTGGCCCTAGTCCGCCGGAGTTACTTATGGGATTGGCTTACTCAGTCTTACCAGGGGCAGACGTTGGGAGACCGGCAGCCGCCGCTGCCGATTGAAGCTGCGAGTCGTAAGCAACGAAGGCTTCAAGGGTGGCCTTGATGGTCAAGGCACTCGCTAAGTGCAGCGCGTCGAGACTTCGCAAGCTCTCTCCCTCGAGTTCGGCGGCAGCCTCGATCACAGGACCGCTCAAGGGGACGAAGTCAACACCGGAGAGAAGCTCCCGCGCCCTCGACAGAGCAAGTGGAGCAATGCGCCGGCAGGCTCGGAGCACCTCGACCCTCGCCAGTTCGCTGCTGACGACTGGAACTCCGAGATACTCAGCAAGCCAAGCAGCGAGCGTTGCGCTCTCGGGTTCTTCGACGATGAGTTTGAGCAGCGCCGAGGAATCGAGGTAGATCAAAGTCGCTCGGCTCGAAGTTCGTCGAGGGCGGCTTCGCTTGAACCCTCTACTGCAGCAGTCGTGTCGGGGACTTGGAAACGGCGGGCAGCAGGTAACAACTGGCCTCGCGCAATGAGTAGGTCACGTGCGACGACTGACGGTGTCGGCGGAACCAAAAGGGCAACGAGTTTCCCTCGCTCTGTGACCTCTACCGTCTCGCCACGCTTAACGATCTCGAGGTAGCGACTTGCATGCTGGCGAAGTTCTCGTACTCCAATGCGATCCATACAGTGAATGTAGCACTCAATGTGCTACTTCCTATCAAGCACTTCACTGCTTCCAAGGAGGGCGTGACGAGCCGCCGTTCTCGGAGGTTTAGCTAAGTACTGTCGAAGGCGCCTGTTTACAAGCGCATCAGTCCTTTGCCGCACTCCTTACGCAGAAATCCCCGCCCTTGGCAAAGCAGGGCGGGGATTTCTGCGTTCAGGATCTGTGTACTGAGGACTAGTTGAGTCGCTCCACGATCATGGCCATTCCCTGGCCACCACCGACGCACATGGACTCCATGCCGAAGGTCTTGCCGTCGTCCTCAAGCGCGTTGAGCAGCGTGGTCATGATCCTTGCACCGGTCATCCCGAAGGGGTGACCGAGGGCAATGGAACCACCCTTGACGTTGAGCTTGTCCCAGGAGATGCCCAGGTGCTTAGCCGAGGGGATGACCTGAGCCGCAAAGGCCTCATTGATCTCGACGAGGTCGATGTCGTTGATGGTCATATTGGCGCGGCGCAAAGCCTGGCGACAAGCCTCGATGGGACCAAGACCCATGATCTCTGGGTTGAGACCGGTTACCCCACTCGACACAATGCGCGCGATGGGGGTGATGCCGAGTTCCTTGGCCTTGGTGTCACTCATGACAACCACTGCAGCAGCACCGTCGTTCAAAGGACAAGCGTTTCCTGCGGTGATCTTCCCGCCTTCGCGAAATACGGGGTTTAGGGCAGAGAGCTTTTCGGCGGTGGTGCCATCACGGGGACCATCGTCCTTGCTCACCACGGTGCCATCAGCGAGGGTGACAGGGGAGATCTCACGGTCAAAGAAGCCATTGTTCTGGCTGGCGACCGCGCGCTGCTGGGAGAGGGCGGCGAACTCGTCCATCTCGGCCCGGTCGACATTCTCGAACTCAGCGACATTCTCGGCGGTCTGACCCATGGAGATGTAGACGTCGGCGAAGTGGCCAGCCAGTGGGCTCCAGTTCTCAGTGAAGGCAGGAGTGCGCGCAGTAGTGCGGTCTTCGGCAGCTGCAAAGAGGGGGTTGTGCGGACCAACGTCTGAGGCGCCAAAGCCAAAGCGGCTGACGGTCTCAACACCGGCAGCGATGAAGATGTCGCCCTCCCCGGCCTTGATGGCGTGTGCGGCCATGCGGATGGTCTGCAGTGAAGAAGAGCAGTAACGGTTTACCGTTACTCCCGGTACATCGTCGAGGCCGGCAAGGACGGCGGCAACGCGGCCGAGGTTGTAGCCAGCTTCACCAGCGGGCTGTCCTGAACCCATGATGACGTCCTCAATGAGCTTGGGGTCAAGATTCGGGACCTTCTTCAAAACCTCACTGATGGCAAAGGCGGCGAGGTCGTCGGGACGACACTCGGCCAACGAGCCCTTTACGGCTCGGCCAATGGGGGTACGGGCGGTGGCGACGATGACTGCTTCGGGCATCTGGGGCGCTCCTCGGTTCCTCTCCCCGGACTATCCGGTGGAGGGCTCAGAGCATCCTATCCACGGGGCTACCGGTCGGTAACCATCGCTGGTCACGGGGCCCCCGGAGTTCTGTAACCTGTTCTAGTTATAGGGCTGGGACCACGAGGAGAGTACCGCCATGGAAATCGCATACACCAAGGAACAAGAGGCCTTAAGGACGCAACTGCGTGACTATTACACGGAGCTGTTGACCCCTGAGGTCGAGGAAGAACTCGCCGAGAGCCATGGCATTGGCCCCTCGGTGCGTCGCGTCGTCAAGCAAATGGCCACCGACGGCTGGCTCGGTATTGGCTGGCCCAAGGAGTACGGCGGCCAAGGACGCTCGGCCCTCGAGCAGTTCATCTTCTTTGATGAGTCCATGCGCTCCGGCGCTCCAGTGCCCATGCTCACCATCAACACCGTTGGCCCAACGATCATGGCCTATGGCACTGATGAGCAAAAAGACTTCTTCCTGCCAAAGATCCTGGCCGGAGACATTCACTTCTGCATTGGCTACTCAGAGCCCAACGCTGGCACCGACCTGGCGGCAATCACCACCAAGGCCGAGCGCGACGGTGACGAATACGTCATCAACGGTCAAAAGATGTGGACGAGCCTCGCTGGCGATGCCGACTACATCTGGCTAGCCACCCGCACCGATCCCGATGTGGCTAAGCACAAGGGAATTTCCATGTTCGTGATTCCCATGGACACGCCCGGCATCAAGGTTCAGCCGCTGTCGCTCTTGGGCACGCACAACATCAACACCACCTTCTTTGAGGATGTGCGTGTTCCCGCTTCGGCCTTGGTCGGCGGCGAGAACAATGGCTGGAACCTCATCACGAGCCAGCTCAACCATGAGCGCGTCACGCTTTGCTCTCCTGGAATCGTCGACCGCCTCTTGGCCGACGTCACCGACTGGGCTAAGGCGACCACCCTGCCTGATGGCCGTCGCGTCATTGACCAAGAGTGGGTGCAAGAGCACCTCGGCCGCGTGCGCGCCGAACTTGAATTCCTGCGCCTCATCAACTGGAAGGTTGCGTGGCAGGCCACGCAAAACCACCTAGACGTAGCCGACGCCTCAACCATCAAGGTCTTTGGCACCGAGTTCTATCTCCGCGCCTTCCGCTCCTTGATGGAGATCGTGGGCCAGGCGGGTTACCTGCAGCGCGGCTCTATTGCCTCGGTGCTTGCCGGCCGTTTGGAAATGTATGCCCGTTCGATGGTGATTCTCACCTTCGGCGGTGGAACCAACGAGATCCAGCGTGATCTCATCGCGATCTTCGGCCTTTCAATGCCGCGGTCACTGCGTTAGGAACGAGGAGACAAAAGATGGATTTTTCCCTGAATGAAGAGCAGCAAGCGGTCCGCGATCTCGCGGCTCGCATCATCACCGAGCAGTCGGCGCCTGAGCACCTGCGTGAGATCGAGCGTGCCGAGGATGCCCGTGGGCCCTTTGACGCAGCACTCTGGTCAGCCTTGGCTGAAGCAGGTCTGCTCTCTATCGCCATGGGCGAAGACGTGGGTGGCGCAGGACTCGATTTCGTAGCGCTTTGTCAGGTCGTCGAGGCTGCTGGCCTTGCCGCTGCCTACCTGCCAACGATTGAGACTCTGGTTTCAGCCGCTGACAGCATCGAGCGCTTCGGCACGACTGAACAGCGCCAGGCTTGGCTGCCTCGCATTGGCGCTGGTGAGCTCATCGCCACCGCGGCCACCGCAGAGTTCGTTGGTGGCATGGTCGCCGAAGGCATCAGTGCGCCCAAGACCATTGCCACGCCTTCGGGTGAGGGTTTCAGTCTGAGCGGCGTGAAGGCCTGCGTGCCTTCCGGGCTTCGTGCCGAGCTCTTCTTGATCCCTGCCACCCTGTCTACCGGTGGAGTGGCGACCTTCTTGGTCGACGCCGCTTCAGTCACGCTTGAGCGCCAGGATGGCCCCTTCCTTCCTGAAGCTGTCGTGACTCTCGATGGTGTTCAGGTCGCGGCCGACCGCCTCCTTGGTGGCTCCCAAGCCGATGGCCGAGCGCTGCTTGATTCTTTAGCCCTTCGTACGACCGCAGCGCTGTGCACCCTTGAGGCTGGAGCGGTGACCACCGCCGTCCAACTCGGTGCCACCTACACCTCAGAGCGTGAGCAGTTCGGTAAGAAGATCGCCACCTTCCAGGCGGTGGGTCAGCGCATGGCCGATGCCTATGTGGACGCTGAAGCCATTCGCCTCACTGCCTTGCAGGCAATCTGGCGCATCGCTGAAGGTCGCGAAGCCACTGACCAAGTAGCCATTGCGAAGTTCTGGGCCGCTGAAGGCGGACAGCGCGTGGTGCATGCCACCACACACGTGCACGGTGGTGTCGGCGTTGACCGCGACTACCCCCTGCACCGCTACTTCTTGCTCACTCGCCAGGTTGAACTCACCCTCGGTGGGGCCACGCAGAGCTTGCTCGCTCTGGGAGCCAGCGCAGCTCGTAGCTAACTCAAGAGTTCATCGAGGCGGCGATTAGCCAATCAGTTCGGCCATCATCTGTAGGGTCTCGACGTTTCCGTTGATCAACATTGAGGTGAGCATGGAGTCTCGCCACATGTCGAGGTCGTCGCGAATCTTGTCGCGAGGACCAACCAAGGCAATGTCTTCGACCATCTTGGTGGGAACGGCTGCAGCCGCTTCGTCCTTGTGGCCAGCCATGTAGAGGTCTTGGATCTTGGTGGCTTCTGCCTCCCAACCAAGGCGGCAGAAAACATCGAAGTGAAAGTTCATCTCTTTGGCACCCATGCCACCGACGTAGAGGGCAATGGCTGGTCGGTAGAAGTCAGCCGCGGTCTCCACATCGTCGTGGACAATGGTGGGCACGAAGGCCAGGACTTCGAAATCATCCGCACTACGCCTTGCCCCGGGTCGCGCAAAGCCCTCATTGAGTGAGTCCTGGAAGGACCCCATGGCTCGTGGAGCAAAGAAGATGGGGAACCAGCCGTCGGCGATCTCGGCAGTGAGGGCAACATTCTTTGGACCCTCGGCGCCAAGGATGATGGGAATATCTGCGCGCAGCGGGTGGACAATGGACTTGAGTGGCTTGCCGAGTTTTGTGCCACCGGGGTAAGGAAGGGGATAGTGCTCACCCGCATTGGTGACCTTTTCTTCTCTGGCAAGAACGTCACGAACAATCTGGACATATTCGCGAGTTCGCGCCAAGGGCTTGGGGAAGGGCTGGCCATACCAACCCTCAACCACCTGGGGCCCAGAGACCCCTAGGCCAAGGACGAAGCGACCACCCGAAAGATGGTCCATGGTGAGCGCAGCCATGGCCATGGCGGTGGGCTGGCGCGCAGAGAGCTGGCAAAGCGAGGTGCCAAGACGCATGTTCGAGGTTTGCGATCCCCACCAGGCCAGTGGGCTGATGGCGTCAGATCCCCAGGACTCTGCGGTCCACATGGAATCAAAGCCAAGGCGCTCTGCTTCAGCAACGGCCTCGACGGCACCGGGGGGAGGTCCTTGACCCCAATAGCCCAACTGCAGTCCTAGCTTGAGATCTTTAGCCATCGTGTTCCCCTTGCTTCTTGTGCTCGCTCATCGTAGGAGATCGGAAGAGCACATGTCTGAACTCCAGTCACCTGAAGCTATCTCGTA
>CAZTQJ010000060.1:0-7350 GCA_964615615.1 uncultured Acidimicrobiaceae bacterium | reverse complement strand
GATCTTGTTGTAGGTGTCTTCTTCGTAGCTGAACTTACCGTTGCCGGCATAGATAAGCCGCGAGTAGGCAGACTGAGCGAAGGGCCGCCCCTCTTCGTCAAGGCCGGGAATGAGCTGCGTCCACTTCACGATGACATCGTTGCCATTGATGGCCGTGAACTCAATCGGAAACTTCCAATCTTCGAGCCCCACCATGGACTCAATAAACCAGTTGCCAATCGCTTCTTTGCCCTCGATGCGCCCCCAAGAGGCATCCACAATGACCGCATCGTCGGTGTAGAGATCAGTCAGTGAACCAAAGGCCTGGTCTTCTTGCCCTGCATCGATGCGTTCACGTAACAGTACAAAGCGATCAACTGCTGCTTGAACCTCTTCTAAGGGAAATGCCATGACGATGTCCTCCTCCATCCGAGACGCCGCGCTTAACCTACCGTTGCAATGCCACCGTCGACAGGAATAATGGTTCCGGTGAGGTAGCTGCCGGCCTGGGATGCGAGAAAAATCGCTGTTCCAGCCATGTCGCTTGGCCTACCAATGCGCTTAAGGGGAGCCCCAGCGGCAATCTGCTCACCAAAGGCATCCAGCGTCGCGGCCATCATCTTGGACTCAAAAGGCCCAGGAGCAATCGCGTTCACGGTGATTGCAGGAGCCAAAGACTTGGCAAGGTGTCTCGTGAGTTGGTGCACGGCAGCCTTTGATGCGGAGTAAGCAAAGGTGTTGAGCACGGGGACATGTATGCCGTCGATAGAGCCGATGTTGATAACCCTGGCTGGAACTTCTGGCGTTCCGGCCGCTTGCAGCATGGGCAACATGAACTTGGTGAGATGGAAGACGCCCTTGACATTGACCGCAAGGACTTTTTCAAAGGCGACTTCGTCGTAGTCCTCGATGGGGGCACCCCAGGTAGCGCCAGCATTGTTCACGAGGACATCAACGCTGTCTTCACGCTTTGCGAGCTCATTAGCGAGTCCTTGGCATCCAGCCTCAGAAGAAAGATCAGCGGGAATCGAGATACAGGTTCCAGCTTGTGAGAGTTCGGCCGCCATGGCGTCACAAGCTTCAGCCTTACGCGCAGAGATGTAGACCTTTGCTCCCGCCTCGACAAAGCCTCTCGCGATCATGGCACCGATGCCACGAGAGCCACCCGTCACCAGGACGGTTTTCCCCGCCACAGCAAATAGATCATCCATGTTCAGCAACCTCTCCCTCATTGTTTATTGCTAGGTCTTCAAGACCCTTGCTCGGCCCCGGCAAAAAGAGCGTAGGCACAATGGCCACGACGCAGGTAGCAAAGGCCCACCAGAAGGCGATGGAAAAGCTTGCCGCCAACTGGTTCGCCACATCGGGTGAGATCTTGGAAGGAATGGCTGACAAACTGCCTGTTGTTCCATGGAATCGCGATTGAATCGCGCGCTCGAGCACGACGGCGTAAAGCGCGGTACCTATGGATCCTCCAACCTGGCGCACGATATTGGTTGTTGTGGAGGCTCGGGGTACCTGGGCGGGGAGCAGTCCGCGATACGAGGCGGCAAACACCGGCATCATGCCCAAACCCAGCCCTATGCCTCGGACAAAGAGCGAGATACCCAACCACCAGAGATTCGTTGTTGGGCTAACCATCGTGTAGGCGAAGGTCCCCACAGCTAAGAGCAGCATGCCAAGGGGGACAATAGAAATTGGCCCCCGTTCATCCGCAATGACGCCGGCACGCTTCATCACGATCGCGGCACCGATGCCTTGAGGGGCCATCATGAGACCGGCCACCACCGCACTTTGGCCACGAACGATTTGGTAATAGAGCGGAAGCAAGAAGATCACGCCATAGAGGGTGATGCCCGTCACGAAGATCGAAATGGTGGAGACCGTGAAGGTTCTGCTCTTGAAGAGTCGAAGATCCACAATGGGTTCAGGAGCGCGAAGGCTACGCCAGACAAAGGCGACACCCAGCATGAGCCCAATCACCGTTAGCCAAATCGTCCGAGGGGAGTGGAAGCCACCCTCGCGGCCCACTTCGCTCATCGCATAAACGAGCAGCGCCAGAGCAGGGGAGAGAAAGGCGAATCCCCAAGCGTCGAAGCGGTGCTCTCGGTCACGGTGATCGCGGGGCAAGAGACGAGCGGCCAAAATCACCGCAATGATGCCTATGGGCAGGTTGACAAAGAAAATCCAGCGCCAGGAAACGTTGGCGATGATCAAACCACCGATGACGGGGCCGAGGATGGGGCCAAGCAGCGTAGGAACGCCGAAGATACCCATCACCCGTCCCATCTGCTTTGGCCCGGCCGCAGTGGCCATCAAACTTTGTCCAACCGGCATGATCATGCCTCCACCAGCACCTTGCAGAAGGCGAAAGCAGATCAGCGAAGTCGCCGACCAAGCAAAGCCGCAGGCCATGGAACCAAGGATGAAGAGGCTCACCGCGCTAATCCAGACCGTCTTAGGCCCCAGACGATGCACGGCCCAGCCCGAAATGGGGATCACCATGGCGAGCGCCAGCAGGTAGCCGGTAGTAACCCATTGGATGGAGCTGACACCTACCCCGAAGTCTGTTCCCAGGGTTCTGAGGGCAACGGCCACAATGGTGGTATCCAAAATGGCCATAATGGTTCCGAGCACCACCACCAGTGCGATACGGATCACCTGAGGATCTAGTGGCTCATTGCCTGCTTTGGTGGCCGAAGCAATACTCATATCGCGAGGCTACCCGGCTCCCAAGCAAGGCCTACGATGTCCCCCGGGGGTGCGAAATGGACGAGCAAGGACAAACAAGGCCACAAACGTCGACGAGGGATTATGCCGATGTGCGGGCTTCTCTCGAGCAGTGGCTACAGGACCAGATGCCCGGGGCTCGCGTCTCCGAACTGCTCGTTCCCGAGTCCAATGGCATGTCCTCAGAGACGGTCCTCTTCACCGTGGACGAGGGCGAAAAGGCTACAAACCTCGTTGCACGCATTGCCCCTGATCCTGACTCCGAACCCGTCTTCGCCGATTACGACATGGAAAAGCAATTCAAGGTCATGCGCCTTGTCGCCGACTCCACCGATGTTCCCGTGCCCAATACGCGCTGGCTTGAGCTGAGTGCCGATGTGCTCGGCGTTCCCTTCTTTGTCATGGACAGAGTTGATGGCGAGGTGCCCCCCGACGTCATGCCCTACACCTTTGGTGACAATTGGTTCTTTGATGCCACTGCCGAGCAGCAGCGCCAACTCCAGGACAGCGCGATTGCCGCTATTGCTGGCGTGCACTCCATTCCCCTCGGTGATGAAACCGCCTTCCTCGATTTCGCCAGTCCCTCGCCTGAAGGACGGCTGCGAGACCACCTAGCGGCCCTAGAGGATTACTACCAGTGGACCGCTGATCAGGGCCTGCGCTCGCCCTTGCTCGAGCGAGCCTTGACCTGGCTCGAAGAACATCGGCCAAAAAATCCGACGAAGGATGTTCTGCTCTGGGGTGACGCACGACCGGGCAACATTCTTTATAAAGACTTCAGCCCCGCAGCCGTACTCGACTGGGAGATGGCCTGCCTGGGGCCGCCCGAAGTGGACCTCGCCTGGACGATTTTCTTACACCGCTTTTTTCAAGATCTCGCAACGGATCTCATGGGCCTACCCGGGCTGCCAGATTTCATGCGACTCGATGATGCTGCGGCCACTTATGAGCGCCTCACGGGCACAAGACCCCAAAACCTCGAGTACTACACCGCCTACGCGGCGATTCGCCACGGCGTGATCATGTTCCGTATCTCTCAGCGTCAAATTCGCTTCGGTGAAGCGGAGCCCACCGAGGATCCCGATTCAGCCATCTTGCACGCCAACACCATTAGGCGGATGCTCGACGGCAGCTACTGGTCAGAGGTCTACGCCTAATTCACCAAGCCCATCGAAGGCTCAGTGAGTGACCTTGCCGAAGGCTCTGTTCCAGGCGCGGTCGCGCTCATAGAGCGAGGGAAGCAGGTCGGCACGTCTCGCGGCGGCCTCTGCACCGATGGGGGAGGGGAGGAAGATCTGGCCCTCTCCGGAAAGTTCTTTGAGTTGTGCGAGAGAACGTTCTCCAAGAGCAATAGAGGCAAGCAAGGCTGCCCCTCGCAACTGAGCGACCATGGGCTCACGAACTTGTTCGACAGGGCGACCGAGAGCATCCGCACAGATCTGGCACCACAGTGCTGACTGTGCTCCGCCGCCAAGCAGGCGAATGGGGCTGAGCTCACGCTTCGTGAATTGCTCGACGTAAGTGAGTAGCCAGCGGCTGTTGGCCGCAACGCCCTCCATCACCGAACGAATGAGGTCGGCGGTGCTCGTAGAAATCGACAGGTTCGAGAAGCTGCCTCGTAATCTCTTGTCTTCGATAGGTGAACGTTCTCCATTGATCCAAGGCGCGAAAAGTGCTCCATTGGCGCCCATGGGGGAGTCCTGAGCCAACGCTGTCATGGCGGAAAAACTCAAACGCTCGCCCTTGCCCGCAAGGATGCCCTGAAGCCATTCAAGGGCCTTGGCCCCCGTCTCTTGATTATTGATGACCAGATAGGAGTCATTACTGAGTCCAGGCACCGTAGCAATGGAGTGATTGATATCCGTCTTCTTTTTCGGCACGGGACAACTAATCCACGAGGTTGTCGACAGGGCGAGGTGCGCTTCATAGAGTTCAGTTCCTCCTGAGCCCAGCGCCGCGGCTTGTAGATCAGGAACAGCGGCGACCACCGCTACGTCCTCACTGATGCCCAACTGCGTGGCCACGGAGCTGCTCACCGTGCCAACGAGGGATCCAAAGGGGAGCAGGGGCGGAAGTTTTTCAGCACTCAAATCGATGAGCTTGAGCAGCCCGGTGTCATAGGCGTAATGCCCAAGGTTGCGATTATCGGTGAGCCATGAGCCCTGACGTGAGGCATGCGTTGCTGAAGCGATACCGGTGAATCGCATAGTGAGGTAATCGATGGGTTCCATGAACCACGCGGTCTTTTCCATGAGCTCTGCTTGCTCATGACTGAGATAGAGCATGTGGCCAATGGGATCTGCGCCCGTTGTTGAAGGCGCACCGGCGGTCTTGCGAATAAAAGAAAGCACCTTGCGAGGGTTGTAGCCCAGAAATGGTCCACCAATAGCTTTGCGCACATGAGGCCCACCTCGACTATCCAGCCAGGTCAAACAAGGACCAGTGGGGAGGCCATTGGCGTCAACAGGAACCGTCGAGGCGTATTGCCCCGTCACGGCCACAGCGCGAAGTCGCGTCCTTGCGCCTTCATGCTTTTCAAACAAGCGCAGCGCTGAAGCCACGATGAGCTCCCACCACTGCTTGGCATCTTGCGTGGCGCTGCCATCGTCGCCAAAGTGCGTGACGACGCTATGCATCTCATAATCCAGGAGTTCACCGTCGAGGCTCACGAGACCAATCTTTGGGCCCCCAGTGCCCAGATCAACAGTGAGGCAGAGTTCGCGACTAGACACCGAAGGCCTCGGGGATGGTGGACTGCTGGTCCATCATGTCGGCCATCATCGCGCGGATGAATTCGTCGGCCTCATTATTCATGCCACCCGCAACTCCTCCGTAGATTGCGCCAGAGCTAGGGGAGTCGCCACACTGTTCGCGGGCATAGCTAACGGCATCGGCGAGATCGACCGTCCATCGCTCCAGTACTCCAGCCTGCGTCTGTGGACGGGTAACCGCCATGTGGAGCGCATTGGGATACTGCTGTCCATTCAGGCGCCAGGATCTCGTCCTTAAGAAGTCATTGACGTGATAGATGTCAAAGTCATCCGAACTAAAGGAGAACAGGAAACTCGGATTGCCAATGATGCGCAATTCCTCATGAGATTCCACGGCTTCGCGCATCGCTGCAGCGGTGGAGAAAATTGCCTCGGCATACTTGCGGTAACCCGAGCGTCCCAAGCTCACCATGGCGGCCCAGGTTGACGCCAAGAGCCCGCCCGAACGAGATCCGTCAATACCGGGGGAGCAGTACTTACCCCCCGACCAATCGGTGAGATAGAAGTAAAGCTTGTTGCGCAAATGGCGATCGGCAAAACTCAAGACGCTGGTGCCCTTGAGTCCATAGCCATATTTATGCGTGTCAGCGGAAATTGATGTGACCCCAGGCACCGAGAAGTCAAAGGCCGGAATGTCGTAACCGAGTTCACGGCCGAAGGGGAGAATAAAGCCTCCTAGGCAGCCATCGACGTGGAGTCCAATTTCTCGACTGAGCGCTAGTTGGCCGAGCTCGGCAATAGGGTCCACGGTGCCATATCCGTAGTTGCAGGCCGAGCCAATGATCGCCACCGTAGAGGCATCGATATTGGCCTCCACCCAGCCGAGATCCACCTGGGTGCTCAGGGGATCGACAGGGGCCACTTTCAGCTCTACGCCAAAGAGGTGACAGGCCTTATCGAAGGCTGGGTGAGCCGTTTCAGGCTTGATGATGTTGGGGCGCCCCACGGTGCCCGCTGAAGCCTCTCGGTAGGCCAAGACGGCGTGAGCAATGGAGCCCGAGCCACCCGAGGTGATTATGCCCGCCGGCTCCGTGGCGCTCAGCGCAGAGCCTCCGAGCAGGTCAATGGTCATGGAGATGATTTCGGACTCAAATTTGGTGGCACTGGGACACATGTCGCGCTGCAGAGCGTTGACGTGGGAGAACTTGGCGAAGGCCTCATTGAGGAACTCGTAGTGATCATGATCGCCGCAGTACATCGTTCCTGAGCACTGGCCGGTTTCCCAGCTGGGGTCTTCGGCCTTAGCCATGAATTCGAGGCTCGCCAGGATTTCGTCACGCTTACTGGGCTGCTCAGGAAGGCTGCGGTGGACCGCAAACTCCTCGGCATAGGGGAAACTGGCCATGCTGGTCCTCTCAGGTCAAATGGCTTGCGACCTTGAACTTAGAGCCCCAGAAGCCATCTGGCCCTCTTCTCGGCTTCGTTATAACGCCGATAATGTTCATTATGTCCGTTTAGCCTTATCGCTCTAGAGCCCTATTCCTAGCCTCAAAGGGGCAAGGCAAGTTGGGTGAAGACCCCTGATGTCCGCTGAAGCCCTCTACGCCGCCTTCTAGAGCCTTAACGCTCTGGCGACCTAGCAAGCACGCAGCGGGCGACCTCATAGGCAGCGGCTTGGGTCTGGGGGGCCTTCCAGCAGGCAGCAACCGCTGACTCTGGGTTCTTGGCAATTTCACCCAGCCGATGAGAGCCAATGTCCCAAATCAAGGCCCGGTGATCGACGCTCGGCAATTGACTCAGCGCCGCGGTAAAGAAGGCCGAGGCATAGTTCGGCGTGCTGGCCAAGCCTGAACTCGGCCAAGAAAGATCCGTGGGTACGACGATGTAGATCGGAAGAGCACACGTCTGAACTCCAGTCACCTGAAGCTAT
>CAZTQJ010000059.1:0-7518 GCA_964615615.1 uncultured Acidimicrobiaceae bacterium | reverse complement strand
GAGATAGCTTCAGGTGACTGGAGTTCAGACGTGTGCTCTTCCGATCTCTCGGGGTAAGCATCTACGAACACACGCCGGCCGAATCCTTAAAAAAGATTGGAACGAAGATGAAAGTTGTGACGCCCTATGGCAGCGTCACCGCTGCTCACGTTGCGCTCGCCACTAATGCCTTTCCCTCGCTCATAAGGCGCGCTCGCAAATACATCATTCCCGTTTATGACTATCAGTTGGCAACCGAGCCACTGACCGAGGAGCAGCGCGCAGCTATTGGCTGGGAAGGTCGTGAGGGGGTCGCGGATTCTGCCAACCAATTCCACTACTACCGACTCACCGCTGATGGCTCCATCCTTTGGGGTGGCTTTGATGCCATCTACAACTTCCGAGGAAAGCTCGGTCAAAAATATGAATCCAACCCTGAGGTCTACGCACGGCTTGCCAAACACTTCTTCGAGACTTTCCCGCAGTTGGGTGGAATTCGGTTCACCCATTCTTGGGCTGGGGTGATCGACACCTGCTCTCGCTTTGCCGCCTTTTGGGGAACTGCATACAAAGGCAGGGTTGCCTATGTTCTTGGCTATACGGGGCTTGGAGTCGCCGCTACCCGCTTTGGGGCAGAAACCATGCTCGACCTTCTTGAAGCTAAGGCGAACGAGCGCACGGCACTCACGATGGTGCGCCGGAAGCCCCTTCCTTTTCCGCCAGAGCCCCTCCGGTGGTTTGTATTCAGGCTGACCCATTGGTCTTTGGTCCGTGCAGATGCCCGTGGGGGGAAACGAAACCTTTGGTTAAAACTGACTGATGCCCTCGGGCTCGGCTTCGACTCCTGATATCCAGCAATGAGGCGAACAGACGGAAGCATGCAAAGCTCCGCGTTTACCTCAGGAGCTTGCGTTCACTAGCGTGGTGTTGTGAACGAATCACCAGGGACACGAGAGAGACTGCTCCAAGAAGCAGTCTCCGCCATAGTTCATGGCGGGGAAGCGGCAGTGAGGATTCGTGACATTGCGAAAGCCGCGGGTGTTTCTTATGCTTCCGTGTACCACTTTTTCGGCTCTCGCGAAGGGCTTATCGAAGCAGCCCAGGCCTATCGCTATCGCTCTGGAGTGAGCCAGATGATTGAAGCATTTGCTCAGGCATCAGCCAAGGCCACCACCAAGGATGAATTCATCCAATCCTTCAAGTTCGTCCTCGGCCTCGTATTCTCCTCGGAACGCTCGAGTATCCGCATGTCAAGAATAAATGTGCTGGGCAGTGCGGAAGCGCGACCTTCCCTCCTCGCCGTACTAGCCAATACCCATCTCGAACTTTTCAACGAACTCGCTGAGAGTTTCAAAAAGCCTCAAGCCATGGGCTGGGTTCGTGCCGACCTTGATCTTGTCGCCGTTTCGGCCTGGCTCAACGGCCAACTCACTGGTCGCCTCCTGGCTGAAATTACCCACGGCGGAGTGGACCTCAAGGCCTGGGATGCCATAGCCAGGGACGCGATCATGGCCATACTCTTGACCGATACTTCGGGCTAAGTATCCCAACGCAAAGCTTCTTGGGCTTCGGGAAGTTTGTCGCGCAGCCAAAGGAATAATTCAGCTGTTTCGAGCATTTCTTTTTGTGATGGGGTATGCACTTCGGAAAACACCACAAAACCTTGAACGGCATAGGCCATGAACCTCATCCACGCTCCGGCGGTTTGAACATTAATTTCGCCAACTTCATGTTGAAATTCCTTTAAGCGCCGACTCAGAAGATCAGTCCGAAAAGCCTCGGGGCTCGCTCCTTCAGCCAGTAACCACGCAACCAGCTTTGTTCTCAGAACGAAATCGGGATCAGTAAATATTCTCATGTCGCGAAACTGATCACTACGCGTCAGAGAGCGCTCGAGGAGCTCATCAGCAACACGAGCAAAGAGGCCGACCATGGAAGCAAAATTGCGGGAGATTGTTGGTAGAGAAAGTTCGGCGCCTTCGGTGATTTTACGAGCGGTCACCTGGTCGAAAGGAAGCACGCGAATCAGCGCAATGGTGGTTTCAATGAGCCGATGCTGCGCTTCGGCACTTCTCACCATCGGACGGTATGGCTTTTTTTCCTTCTCGCCCCGTGCCTTGCTCTCTGACACTGTTCTCTTCTTTCAGCAGAAAATCAGCATGCTTCCATGCTTGGTTCGCAAACTAATGGCCGAAGCAGCAAGCAGTGCGACTCATAAAGAATTTCTTCCCTGCAGTGGGTTTCTCTAGTAGCCCCTATGGGTAAGCGGAATCATTGAGTATCTATTAAGCGACAGCGGTCCCCAAGCGTGCCGTAGGCATAATCGCCAAAAGCGCCTGCATACATGGCGCGCGTCTTCTCACTCCACGCCAAAGCTTCAGCATGACTTGCTCGGTGGACGATTTGCAAAATTCCCTCGTCGAAGATTTGGTATTCGCACCAAGCGCCAGGAAACTCTTTGGTTGAAGCAATCTCCGCAAAGGGCACAGCATTGATCTCAAGAACGGAGGTTCGATGCGTATGTCCCGCCGCATAAGCAACAAGGCGAGGGCGGCGGGAGAATAGCTCTAGGAGCCCCTCCGTGGCTCCCGGTCTCAATCCAAAAACATCATCTGATCTCGCTTGATAACGCGCGTCCCAAATCGGATGGTGCCCCATCACCAAGACGGGCCTATCTGCCCGACTAGCGAGCTCATCAAGCGCCTCGAGTTGTTCTGAGCTCAGATCACCATTGACGGCAAAGTTTCTTGAGGTGTCAAGGAGAGCCACGATTGCTCCCTCAACCCATACTTCCTGTAAGGGCGACGTCGCCACGTCAAGGCCGTGATAGCTCTCATGATTCCCTCTCACGTGAGTCATGCGGTCACCGAAAGCATCTCCGTAGCAGGCAAGAAACTGCTCGTACTCCTCTTGGGTGCCATTGCTCGTGAGGTCCCCTTTCACGACCAGAGCGTCAGGTTGGAGATTGAGCAGTTCATTTACGACATGCCGATTCATCATCGAGGGGTAAGGCTCAGCATCCTTGGCCACTGAGAAGACGGGGCCTGCTTCATCGCCATCGATATAGCCACAAATCGTTTCGCCAAAGTGCACGTCGTTGACTGTCGCAATGGTCGCAAGGCGCTCGCCGGGGCGGGGCAAAGTTCTCAGGCTGACACCATCAATATCGTGGACGGAGTCGGCAAGGAGATCGGCATAAACCCGGATCACTCCATCTCGCAGAATGCCTGCCTCATCACTGCTCACATGAACCACTTCATGTTCCATGGTGACAGCGTAGAAGTTTTAGGGTTTGGAGCAGGGCTAGGCTTTGGAGCAGGCAAAAGGAGTTTTTATGACCTCAATCGAAACCGTTCCCAGCGCACTACTGCGACCTGAATCCGAGCTGCCATTCGTGGACCTAGGAGATGGAAGCCAATTGCAGGTTCTTCAGGTAGATCTTGCCAATGGCGTATGGATTATCCGAAACCGCTTTGTGCCTGGTGCAAGCGTCCAGACCCATAGGCACACCGGCAGTGTTTACGCTTTCACCCTCAGCGGGGCCTGGCACTATCTCGAATACGCAGGGGATGTCAATCGTGCCGGCTCTTACCTCTTTGAGCCTGCCGGCAGTGTTCATACCCTTCATGTCCTCGATGACAATGAGGGGCTGACCGACGTCTGGTTCATCATCCACGGCGCAAATCTGAACCTAAATGCTGAAGGCGCGGTTGATTACGTCATTGATGCTGCAACGGTGCTCTCCTTTTACCGTGCGGCCTGCGCTGAGCAACATGGATTGAGCGACGTTCCCGTAATCGTCCTCGATGGCTGAACGCAAGCCGTGAGGACTCATAACTAGGGCTTGATGGCCTGAGCGATCTGCGCTGCTCGTTCATTACGCGCAACTACATGGTCAAGCAATCGTCGGGCTGCTCCTCCAAGAAGAATCTCTGCTGGTTCAGCAAAACTGCGCCTCTCGAAGTCGAGACGGTCTAGATCTGCGGCAAAGAGATCACTCGCGGCTTCAGCGGACTCGTCGTCGTAGATCTCGGCGTAGTTAATTCCCAAACCCTCGTTGTAACGATCGGGCTGAATCGGGCGACCCACGCGATCGCTCAACTTGGAAAAGAGTTGGCCAAGGGCAGCGGTGGGAACAATGTCGGTGTAATCAATCTCATCGAGAGCCATCACATAAACCTGCTGCGCGAAATGAGGATCAGCCTGCCAGGTTCCACGGTCGTGTTGCATGGCACGAACGAAGGCCCTGAACGACGCTCCGACATCTATCGCGTCAGCTTTTTCGACAAGGTCTGGCTGCGGATAGTGCAGCCAGGGTCCCGGTCCCCGCATCAAGATTTTTGACTCCCATGCTGAATAGAGACGGGCATAAGGGTCACGCACTACTGCCAATCGCATCCATTCGGGAGCAGTGAGCGCCTCTTCACGAAGTTCCCTCCCAAGCTTCCCAATGGTGGGAACAGGATGTATGCCCCCGTCATGGATCACCGAGGACGGCGTAGGAAATGCCCCGCGTGAAGTAGGCAGGGAACTGCGATCCAAACCAGCGAGATCCAAAAGGGTCCAGAGCATGGTTGTACAGGCGGCCTTTGGCACCTGCACATAGAGGAGCTTTGCTGCCTCAACTACGTAAACGGTGGCTTCAAGGGAAACCAGACGATCGCTGGCTTGCGGGGGAACCATAGCGAATAACGCTACTACTGCCGCTCCGCCTTAGGGCCGAGCGCACCAAGCGACATGCTCTGGGCCGACCCTGAGGGGGCGAGGGCTTGTTGAGCCACTTTCCCCGAAGCGCAGACGGCGAAGTACTTCATAGTGACCGATCAGCTTGCTGAGGCAGAACTTTTTCGCAACCACGAGGTTCGGGCCATTCCATCCGGGCTTAACGGAACTATTTGGCTCCTTGAAGGCTACAAATTTACTGGAGAGGATCAGCCAGTCAGCCTGAGCAATCTCTGCGGCAAATCCTGAATGCTTCACGTTGGTGATTCCCGGATTCACTTCCAGGAAATACGTTGCGGGATCAAGCTGGGGTAGCAACCAATAAATACTGGTCTCCGAATAGTTTGCGAATCGCAGATCTGACGGGCCCTCAATCAAGCGTGACCCACGAGGGATGCGTGACCTCGCCAAAGTGATTACTTTCTGGAGGTCCTTTGCCTGAGTCACCTTGTCCATCGTGATACTCCGACCCTCACCACCAAGAACCTGCTGCGCAGCTCTGGGTGCATTCGGGCCTATTCCTGGCAAGAGATTGCAGTAGGCAACAGTCACCAAGCTTGGTGCAGCGATAGTCACCGCGAGAGCAAGAAGAGCCACCGGCCAGGGCGATTTCGAGCGCTCGTTGCGAGGCATTGCCTTCACCGTTGCCCAGACTGCTAGAGGCAGCCAGATGCAAGCGACGAAGCGAAGATGATTGAGGTCCAACCTCTGGAGCATCTGCGGCGCGAGAGCGAGGGCTGTGACTAGCACGGACAGATCCCAGCGACGGGAGGATTCTGCTCGGCGGAAGATGAACACGCAGGACAGCACCAGCACGAGGCCAGTGGCAATCAATAGCCAGAACATCGCCACGATCTGCGCATTAACTCCTGGACCCTGCCAGGCCTTCAAATTCAAGGCTGAGAGCGTCGTGAAATATTCACCGCCTCCAGAAAACCGGGGTGGAAATGGCAGATGTCGGCCCGCTCGAAGATGGAACACCGGGTCAAGAACAAGGTTTGTCAAGACATTATGAAAACCGGCCAGCAGCACAAGTACCAATAAAGGGATGCAGCCAATCGCGAAGGCAAGCGAGGCTTCGATGCAGCGCTGCTTTGGTGCTTTCCACAGCGTCACGAAGGCGAAAGCAGCAACGGCCAGAATGAGATCTGGCCGGAAGCCCAAGGCAATTCCGGCGCTCAGACCAGCGGCGGCAGTGAGGAGCCGGCTTTGTTGGGGTCGATGCGGAATCTCGCGAGCGAAAGCAATGGCCGCTAGAAGCGCGGCTAGCCCACCTATCCAGGAGTAGGCCATGAGGCCAAAACTTGAAAGTAATAACCAGCAGATCAAGACGCTGGCCAAAGCAGCCCGACGACTCCAGCGCCTCAAGATTGCGAATAGGGCCAATAACAGGCCAACGCGATAGAGCAGTCCAACCGTTCGTTCCACTGGCACCGAAGTACCAGCAATGGCATAGGCAGCGGCTGGAGTCCAAACGTTTAGGGGTCCATACTCAGTCCAATAGGCCTTGGTGGGAATCTCTCCATGAAGGGCAAGCGTCGGGTATTCCAGGAGTGAACCCTCTTCCATGGATGCGCTTGGCTGGGCATAGAGCTTTGGGAGCGGGGCAAGGAGAACAACGGCGGCAAATATGCCGAGCAAATATTTCTGATATCGCTTCACTTACTGTGCCCGGTCCGCAAAGGCCGCAATGGCTTTTGCTTCTTCAGCAATATGGGTCTCAAGTCCTTGAGCAATGACGCGCTCCACTTTGCCGCCAAAGAGCGGAAAGCGAACTTTCAGCTCACCAGTTACCAACTGCAGGCAGCCCTCAGGCACTTCAGAAAAATTTAAGGATCCTGAACAGCTCAACATGTCGGCGTAGTGGTCGGGTAGCACCAGAAATTTGGCCTTACCCTGGTCCGCAAAACTTGTCTGAATAACCCAGGTCAAGCGCTCAGGATCAAGTGCTGCCCTTGCCGGCCCTGGTAAATCTGCCTGAAACTTCCAGCGCACAGAGACGGTCGTCGTCGAAGAGCGATCTACACTCAGCAGACTTGGACTGCCTAGTGGGCCTAGGTCACCGATACTCGCGTAGTAAGCCTCGTCGCTAAGCGTTGAGATCACCTTATCCACACCGACAGTGATCGATTGCTGGAAGGCAAACTGCATGCGAAGCCCCTTATGCAGTCGGCGGCATGCCGAGCTTGCGATGATCCCAGCTCACCGTGCGCTTGACCTTGAAGCGATAGATGTTGCGCTTATTCAGCATGACTTCAACAAAAGGCTTGAGGGATTCGTCATAAGCGCCGTAGTAACGACTGAAGACACTTACTCCCGCTTCCCAGATCTCATCAGCATCGTCCACCAACTCTGCCTCGCAGACCAACTCAACTCCACGGAGGTCCTCGTAAACATCGCCGTCTTCGAAGAGCAAGGTCGTTGTTGGGTTTCTCGCGAGATTCAAAGCCTTCTGAGATTTCCCCTTGGTTTCAATCACGATGGAATCACCAATGAAGCCGTACCACATGGCTACCGCGTGAATTGATCCATCATGGTTCAAGGTGCACATAGACATGGGCCTGCGCTCATGGATAAAAACGTCAACTTCCTCCGGAGACATCTTGATCTGCGCGCGTTGATTAACTCCGCTTCCCATCCCGGTAGATGCCATTTCCTCAGCCATGTCTTCCCCCTCTTTGCTGCGAAGTCGATGGTACTCCGGGGATCACCTCCAAGAGTTCACTCAAGGGACACATCAGCGTTGCCCGTTCTTCACCCTTGGTTCACCTCCCTTCTTTAGGTTGAGGACATGGGAGTTCGAGGAACTTACGAGCG
>CAZTQJ010000058.1:0-7613 GCA_964615615.1 uncultured Acidimicrobiaceae bacterium | reverse complement strand
GCTGCGTGGGGTAAGCCTCAGCGCGCTCTCCCGGTGAAGGAATACCCACCTGGCGCAGGAGTTCAATACTGTGAAGATTGGCTTCTTTGACGGAGAGCTTGAGATGGAGCCGCAGCGACTCGGCTATTTGTTTGCCAATACGCGTGCAGGGATTCAGCGCTGTCATGGGATCTTGGAAAATCAGCGACATGCGGGCCCCCCAGATGTCACGCATCTCGCTAGGACTGGCGCTGATGAGATCCTTGCCCTCGAAGAGCACCTTGCCGCTATTGATTACGCCAGCAGAGGGGAGCAGACCCATGATGGACCTTGACAGGACCGTCTTGCCTGAGCCCGACTCTCCCACGATACCCAAGGTCTTGGATCGATCAAGGGAAAAAGAAACATCGTTGACCGCGTGGACGAGTCCCCTAGGGGTCTCGAAGGCGGTATTGAGATCTTCGACTCTCAGCAGTTCGCCGCGTGCGGGCGAGGGGAATTGCAACTCGCGCTCAGCCATTAGAGCTTCCCTTCGGTCACGTCTAGGCGCTGGCGAAGCCTATCGGCAACCAGGTTTATCGCTAGCAAGAAAAGGAACATGGCGAGAGCGGGGAAGAGCACGAGCCAGGGATTTTGGTCGAGGTAGGTGCGGCTCTCATTGAGCATATTTCCCCAAGAAGGCATAGGCGCTTCAACCGAAAGCCCGAGGAAGGAGAGTGCACCCTCCGTAATGATGACAGTTGCTACGCCGATCAGCGAGAAGGAGACCATGACGGGGAAGACATTGGGAAGTAATTCTTTGAAGATGATGCGCCGATCAGAGGCCCCAATGGTTTGCGCTGCGACGACAAAATCTCTCGTGGCGAAGGAAAGGGTTGAGGCTCTCACCACACGAAAGAGGATGGGGATAGAAGCGATGCCCAACACCAGCGTGATCTTCCACAGTTCGTGACCCCAGAATGCCACGATGGCGATCACAAAGACGAGGCCAGGGAATGCCAGCATCACGTAGAGAGCGGCACTAACGAGGATGTCTACTAAGCCTCGGCGATAGGCCGCAATCATGCCCAGACTGCCCCCAACCACCACACCGATGGCAATGGCGCCAAAGCCAGCGATCAGGGAGACCCGAGAACCAAACACAATCCGGGAAAGGATGTCTCGGCCTAGGTCGTCACAGCCCAACCAGTGAGCCATGCCAGGTCCGGCATTGATGGCCTCAAAGTTTTGGTAGTTGGGGTCTTGGAAGGGCAGCAGGTTGGCGAAAAGCGCTAACAGGACTGTCAGTCCTATCCAGCCGACTGCCAGCCAAAACAGGATGCCCATAGTTTTTGAGCTCTCCTGCTCGCTGCTGGCGACAATGGGGGAGGCCTCAGTCACGGCTGATCCTTGGGTCGATGATGGAGAACATGAAGTCAGCAAAGAAATTAATGACAACTACCGAAACCGCTACCACCAAGACAATCGCTTGAATTGTCAAGTAATCATCCTGGCCAATGGCATTAACCAGGCTGTAGCCGAGACCGGGAAGTTGGAGGAGGTACTCAACAACGAAGGCTCCAGCGATAAGGGAGCCGATATTTATTGCCGCAGTTGCAAGCAGGGCTACCGAAGAAGGTCTAAAGGCATGCCTCCACATGATCCTTCGGTCGCTCGCACCCTTTGAGCGGGCCATGAGGATGTAGTCCTCTTGCAAGGTGGCGACAAGATCACTGCGGAGCAATCTGAAGTAGACAACCACAGAACCAATGGCGAGGACCAGCGAGGGCAGGATCATCGCATGGATGTTCGTCCAAAAGCCCTGGGAGATGGGGACATAAGCTCCCGGGCCCGGAAATATGTGGAAATGAACCGCAAAGACCAGCACGCCAAGCACGATGAGGACGAAGGAGGGCAGCGCAAGTGCGGCAAAGGTAGCGGTGGTGGCTAGGCGATCCAGCAGCGAATTCGGCCTCTTGGCTGCCGCCATTGCGAGCGGAACAGCCGTGCTGAAAGCGATGATTTGCGACAGTACAACGAGTTCGACGTCGATGGGGAAGGAATTGGCGATGGTTGTGGTGACGTTCTGATGCTGGATAAAGGAGAAACCAAGATTTCCATGGAGAACGTTCCCAAGCCAGGTGAGGTATTGCTGGTAGATGGGCTGGTCCAGCCCAAGCTGCGCCATGAGGATGCGGCGGTTCTCGTTTGTGGCGCTAGGTCCGAGGATGGTGATGATGGGATCACCGGGGAGTAGATGGATCAGAAAAAATGCGCCTAGCGAAATCACAAAAAGGATTCCCACGAGCGCTGCAAAACGTCTTGCGATGAACTTCCAGAGCACCTAACACCCCCTTTCAGGATCTCGAGGAGAACTCTAGGCGAGAGAAGGGAACAGCGGGAATATTTTGATCTGGAGGTCTAGGCCTTCACCACCTCATGGGGACTTTGCCCTATCCTAAGCATTCGTGACCCAGCTCCCCGAAGCCATAGAGCCATCCCCTTCATGGAGTTCCAGAAACCGGCTGCTTGGCCTTCTGCCTGTCCTCGGAGTCCTCCTTAGCCTTGCGGCCGGGTCTTGGCTTCGCTTTGGGGTGAGTAGCGCGCTTTGGCTTGATGAGGCATTGACGGTGAATATCGCTGCACTGCCAGTAGCTCAGTTGCACGGCGCCTTGAAGCGCGATGGTGCGCCTCCGCTCTACTACCTCACCCTGCATGGGTGGATCAATATCTTCGGAGACTCTGTGGTCAGCGTGCGAGCACTCTCGGGAGTGTTTGCCTTGGCCGCTTTGCCAATCGTCGGCTTTCTGGTTTGGAGAAATTGGGGGAAGCGCATAGCGCTGATTTCCCTAGCCTTCATGGCCTCGGCACCCTATGCAATTTACTACGCCACGGAAGCTCGGCCCTATTCCATGGTCATTTTTATTACGGCGATTGGTCTGCTGGCCTTCATCGAAATTGCGCGCGGAGGCGGGAAACTCTGGGGCTGCGTATTGGCGCTCAGCGTGGCAGCTGGTCTCTATACCCATTACTGGACCATCTATCTCGTCGCCGCCGCGGTCATCTTGGTCGGCATTCGCTGGAAGTTCCAAGGTGCGAATCGCTCGACGTGGATCTCCTTGAGTGCTTTTGTTATCGGTGGTATCGCGTTCTTGCCCTGGTTGCCTACCTTCCTCTATCAGTCCGCTCACACCGGCACACCATGGGGATCGAAGCCGAGCATTACCACCGTCCTTGGCGCTTTGACGCACTTCAATGAGGATCAGGCCCGACTGATACCGATCAACTCCCTCGCCAGTCACGGACTCGCAGCTGGCTACCTGATCCTTCCCTTGGTGGCGATTCTTGGGCTCGCAACTGGGCGCTGGGCCATCGAGTTTGATTTTCGAAGCCGCAGTGAGCATCGCGCCATTGCCTTCGCCCTCATCGGCACACTCTTCATTGGTATTCTGGGCTGCATCGCATCGGGCTCAGCCTTCGCACCGCGCTACGCCTCGGTGGCCTTCATTCCTTTGGTGATTCTCTGTGCTCTAGGAACGCAGCAGTTTCGCGAGCCCATCTTGCGCTCGGTCATCATCGTGGGACTCGTGGCAGCGTCGCTCTATGCGTCTTCTCAATACCGCCATACCCAGAGGACTCAGGCTCCCGACGTCGCAGCCGTCGTAAACGCTCATGCGCTTCCCGGAGACGTGCTGGCCTTCTGCCCTGATCAGCTCGGGCCTTCCGTTATGCGTTTGGTCACGGTCAAGCATCTGCAGACGGCGGTTTATCCGGTGGGCTCGAAGCCTGCTTTTGTTGACTGGGTTGACTACCTCAAAAGAATTGGGCACGGTAGCGCAGCGGGCTTCTCCGCACGGCTAAGGCTGATGGCCGGTGCGAATCACCACATTTGGCTCGTCTACTCCGGTGGCTACAGGAAATACCACAAGAACTGCACTGACACTGCAGCCATGCTCAGTGGCCATGGCTGGGTAGTGCAGGCCGAGAGGCGTTACTACCAGCCCATGAATATGTTGGAGTTCATCCCGCCGGGAGCTCCAGTTAGGCCATGAGGCAGTTGCGGGTTGGCCGTTGGCCCTTTAGCGCCATCGGATCCTGGCTTAGTACGCGGTTTATCGTCCTCAGCGCATTAGGGGTTGCGCACCTGCTGCTGTCGCGCCTGATGATTCATCGCAGCTCGGTAACCATGCGCGTCCACCAAGGCCTCTTGGCCTGGGATGGCGGTTGGTATCAGAGCATTGCCGCCAATGGCTACCGGGCATCAGGAGAGGAATCAAGCAGGTTCTTTCCGCTCTTTCCCCTGCTGGGTCGCCTCCTAGCCCTCCTTGGGCCAACGAGCGGCATAGCGCTGATAGTTCTTGCCAACCTGTCGGCACTGGTGGTTATGGTCCTTTTCGTCAGATTGGCGAGAGAGACGCTGCAGAGTGGTGAAGCGGCCGAACGTTCGCTGTGGTTGTTCGCCGTCGCACCTGGTGCCTATGCCTTGGTGCTCGGATACGCCGAGGCGCTGTTTGTCGCACTTGCCTTGGGGGTGTTTATCCTGCTGAGGCAGCGCCTGAAATCACCATCAATCTGGCTCGCCATTGCTGCCCTTGCATTCCTTGCCTCCCTCTCTCGACCACTAGGTATGGCCCTGCTGCCAGCTCTTGGTCTATCCGCTGCGCAGGCATGGAAGTCCTCAAGCCCCAGCGCGCGCAGCGCCTCGATCTTCGCCAGCGCTACACCGGCACTAGCCGTGCTTGTGGTCATGGCGATTAGCGCAGCGAATTTTCATAGTTGGACAGCACCCTTTCATTCTCAACTCAACGGAGAGCACCACGGCCGGATCTCGAACCCGCTAAGCACCGTGGTGCACGCCCTCACTGACGCTTCCCATGGACACCTCGCAGCGGCCATGCACTTACCGTGGATAGCCTTAGCCATCCTGGGGCTGATGCTGGCCTGGAAGAGCTTGCCGGGTGAGCAGACAGTCTTTGCCGGGGCTGTGCTTGTGCTGGCGCTCAGCGGCAGCAATCTGGATTCTTTCGAACGCTACGCCACCTGCGCGTTCCCATTGTTCTTCGTTGCAGGCTCAATCCTGCGTTCTTCGACCTGGTTCAAGGTGGTGTTCGCAATGCTCGCAGCCTGGCTCAGCCTCTTCAGTCTCTTGATATTGCTCAACGTGGCCGTCGCCTAGGTATGCATCACTCAGTAGCCGCTTTGCGAGTATCCTGAGCGGAGTTCGTGGCGATGAGAGGGGCACCCGTGACAGGGAGCAGTGCACAGGGCTCGGGATCCACTCCAGGACCCATTGTCATTATTGGAGCAGGCCCAGCAGGGCTAACGGCTGCCTATCAGGCAGTGAAAGCAGGGGATGAGGTAATCGTCCTTGAGGGCCAAAGCGTTGTCGGTGGCATTAGCCAGACGGCAGAACGTGGCGGATGGCGTTTCGACATCGGAGGCCACCGCTTCTTCACCAAGGTTCAACCCGTTGAAGACCTCTGGCACGAGATTTTGCCCGATGAAGACTTTTTGATGCGGCCCCGGATGAGCCGTATTTTCTACCAAGGCAAGTACTACGACTATCCGCTCAAGGCCATGAATGCGCTGAAGAATCTGGGTATTTTTGAGGCAGTGCTCTGCGTTCTCTCCTACGTCTGGGCCCAGGTTCGCCCCCCGAAGGACCAAAGCAACTATGAGAATTGGCTCGTGGCGCGCTTTGGTAAGCGTCTCTACCGAACTTTTTTTGAGACTTATACCGAGAAGGTCTGGGGCGTTCCCGTCAAGGAAATGCCGGCTGACTGGGCTGCCCAGCGGGTCAAGGGTCTCTCGATGGGTAATGCCATCATGAATGCACTGCTTCCGAAGAGGAACCAAAAGGAAATCACCAGCCTCATTGAAGAATTTCAGTATCCAAAGTTCGGCCCCGGAATGATGTGGGAGCGCTGTCGCGATCTCATCGTCGAGCGCGGTGGTGTCGTGGAAATGAAAACCCGCGTGGAGAAGATTCACCTAGAAGGCGGAAAAGCTGTCGCGGTATCAGTCGTGGACCGAGAGGGCAATAAGCGCAGGATTGACGCTGCTCAGGTGATTTCCACCATGCCCATGAACCATTTGGCGCAAGCTTTCGAGCCCTCGGCGCCAGAAGCGGTGATACAGGCCGGTAAAGATCTGCACTACCGAGATTTCCTCACCATTGCCCTTGTGGTCCCAGAGGACAAGGGCTTTCCGGACAACTGGATTTACATCCACTCCCCGGAAGTACACGTGGGTCGTATTCAAAACTTTGGTTCCTGGTCGCCATTCCTCGTCCAAGAGGGCAAAACCTGCCTCGGACTTGAGTACTTTGTGTTCGAGGGCGATGAACTTTGGAACTCCTCCGACGAGGACCTCATCGAGCTTGGTAAGCGCGAACTTGAACTCCTGAACTTGGTCGATGCCAGCGACGTGCAGGAAGGCTTCGTGGTGCGGATGCCAAAGGCATACCCCTACTACGACTCGACCTATACCCAGAATGTCGATCGCATCAGGGACTTCTTAGCTTCAGAAGCATCGAATGTCTACCCGGTCGGCCGTAACGGCATGCATAAGTACAACAATCAAGACCACTCGATGTACACGGCGATGTTGACGATTGAAAACCTCCACGGGGCCAAGCATGACATCTGGGCCGTTAATGTGGAAGAGGAATATCACGAGACCTCAAGCTCATCGTCTTCGGGTGGAACGGGTCGCGATGCACCGATTCTCCCCAAGCGACCCGCCTGAACAAAGGGTGAGGGGCGCAGCAGTTGAGTGCTGATCTTGAGGGACAGCCCTCCCAGTCGATACTCGAAGGGCTGCGCCATGCGGGTCCGCTGGCCTTAGCTGGTCTCGCTGCTAATGGGGCCAATGTCATCGTCACGGTGGTCATTGCCCGTTTCTTGAGCACTCATGAATATGGGCTGTTTGCACAGTTGATAGCGCTCTTCCTCATTGTTTCCATGCCTGGTTCAGCAGTCATAGTGGCGGTCGTGCGCAGAGCAGCCGCGATGTTGTCTCTGCAAGCAACGCAACGCCTAGAGCGTTGGGCGAGAAGCCTGCAGCGAAGGAGTCTGCTTCTGCTGTTGATCTGGGTGCTGGCCGTGGCACTCTTTGCCACACCACTATCACACGCGCTCAAGCAACCTGGACCCTTCGGCCTCGCCGCCATGCTTACGGGTGCTGGCATCTGGGTCATGCTCTGTGTTGACCGAGGCCTCTTGCAATCTTCACGGGCCTACGGCACCCTCTCCGTCAACCTGCTTGTCGAGGGTCTGGTGCGAACGGTATTTGTCCTTGGCTTTGTTATCGCTGGCCTCGGTGTAGAGGGAGCAGCCCTCGGTGTGCTGATCGCCGAAGGCTCAACGGCCCTGCATGCGCGCATTGCAGCCATGCGCCAACTACGGCACGGGCAAGTAGGGGAGGAAGTGGGCAATCAGGACATCTCCTTCTCGTCCCGTGAGATCATCCACGATCTCCTCTTCGCGCTGGTGGCTATGGCGATGCTTGCCGTGCTGCAGAACGTCGATGTCATCACGGTGGCCCGAGAAGGTCAGGGGATGTCGGGATCCTATGCGGCTATCTCCGTTGCTTCTAAGGCCATTGTCTTAGATCGGAAGAGCGTCGTGTAGGGAAAGAGTGTTCAGAGCCGTGTA
>CAZTQJ010000057.1:0-7619 GCA_964615615.1 uncultured Acidimicrobiaceae bacterium | reverse complement strand
CTTCATCGTGAGTGATAGAGGACGTAGGGCCGGTAGAGGCTCCTTTAACCGCATGGACAGAGTCAATGAGCTCATGCGTGGGGTCATTGCCGAGGCCGTAGAGCGCATTGCCGATGGTGACGAACGCATTGGTTTCATCACGGTCTCTTCCGTGGAGTGCTCGCCTGATCTGCGTCACGCTGATGTGCTCTTTTCTTCATTGACTGATGAAGTTGCTGCGCTCCTTGATGAGCGCCGCATCGAGATCCAAAAGCGCCTCAGCGCTCAGGTGCGGATGAAGCGCACGCCAAAGTTGGCCTTCAAGGCTGACCCGACAGTGGCTGCGGCTCAGCGCGTGGATGACATCTTGCGCCGACTGTCGACCAGCGAAGGCGAAAACGCTTGAGTGCTGCCAAGTCCGAGGGGATTTCGGGTCTGGTGGTCGTGGATAAGGAAGCCGGCCTGACTTCTCATGACGTGGTGTCGCGATGCCGGCGTCTCTTTGGGCAACGCCGCGTTGGCCATGCCGGCACCCTTGATCCTGATGCCACCGGTGTGCTCTTGGTTGGTTTGGGCCGTTTCACCAGAGGCTTGCGCTTTTTGACTGAACTCGAAAAGCGCTACAGCGCCGAGGTGGTCTTTGGTGCCTCGACCTCGAGTCAAGACAGTTCAGGGACCGTCATTGAATCCTTTGTGATGGAGGACTTAAGCCCAGCAATGGTGCAAGCCGCTGCCGACAAGCTCACCGTGCCCATTATGCAAATTCCTCCCATGGTGTCGGCGATCAGGGTGGATGGACGACGCCTCCACGAACTTGCTCGCGAGGGTAAGGAAGTTGAGCGCCAGCCTCGGCCGGTAACGGTGACGAGTTTTGCTACTGAGCCCACCGATGATCCGCTGGTTTATGGCATCAAGGTTTCGTGTTCATCAGGCACCTATGTGCGCACGCTGGCTCATGACCTTGGCATTGCTCTTGGTGGGGGAGCCCACCTGCGTAATCTTCGCCGCACTGCCATTGGTGCCTTCGATGAGACCAGGGCCGAGACCCTCGCGGTCATCGAAGCCAGAGTGGATGCCACCCCCAGCCTGGCGGCTGGAACGCCGCCCATCCTCAGCCCTGCTGAAGCGCTTCGCGAACTCGGCTGGGTGGTCGTGGATGCGCCAGTGCCCGAATACATCTCCAATGGACGCCCCCTTGACCGTGTGGCCATCGGCGCCAGCGGGCCAGGCCCTTGGGCCATCGTGGATAGAGACCACGAGTTGCTGGCCGTCTATGAAGCCACCGAGACCGATCGTATTAAGCCAGCGGTTGTTTTCCACGCCGCCACCTAAGCAGCACTAATCGAGGCCCTCGCGAGGGGCGGTATCCTCAAGGCATCATGGATGTGCTGGCCCTTCAAGGACTTGGATCAAGCCCAATTGATTCGGCTATCACCATTGGTGCCTTCGACGGCGTCCACCTCGGCCACCAGGCCTTGCTCGCCGAATTGAAGACCCAGGCCGCCAAACTGCAACTGCGCAGCGTGGTGCTGACCTTTGATCGCCACCCCGCAGCACTCCTGCGACCCGATCGCGCGCCGAAGATACTTACCAATCTCGATGCGAAATTAGAACTCCTGGAAGCAACGGGTATAGACGCAACGCTGGTCTTGCCCTTTGACAAGACCCGCAGCGAAGAGAGCCCGGCTGATTTTGTAGATTCCGTACTCACGCCCCTGGGAACCAAATTGGTGCTCGTGGGTTCAAACTTCCACTTCGGCAAAGATCGTGCCGGCACGACGTCGACCTTGGCCGAACTTGGTCAGAGCCGGGGATTTAGCCTGCATCCCTTTGACTTAAAAGCTGATGAGGTCGATCCCATCTCCTCAACCCGTATTCGCAGCCTCATTGCCGCAGCTTCAGTCGAAGATGCAGCGCGACTCCTGGGCCGAGCTCATCGCCTCGATGGTGACGTGGTCCATGGCGCAGGCCTTGGGGGAGCGACGCTGGGCTATCCCACCGCCAACCTGGATCTGGGTTCATCGGCGGCCCTGCCTGCCGATGGGGTTTATGCGGGCAGATATCGCCATGAAGATGGCAGCTGGAGCATGGCGGCAATTTCCGTAGGTCGTCGGCCGACCTTCTATGAAGATGCCGAGCCACTCGTGGAGGCCTATTTGCTCGATTTCACGGGGGATCTCTATGGATCCAAGGCCTGTCTCGAGATTCATCACCATCTGCGTCCCGAACTCAAATTCGAGGGGATAGAGCCCCTGAAGGCACAAATGGCCTTAGATGTGGCCAAAACTCGCGAGTACATGGCTGCCCGCTAGGCCCTAGAGGCTGCTTGCCAAAAGGGAGTCTTTCGAGGCTCTGCTACGCTCTAAGCAGTAAGTAACCAAGAAGCTCCATCGTGGAGCAAGCGTTGGAGCAGTGGCCCCTTGCCCAGTCTCCGGAAGGAAACCCCCTCACATGGCAGAGAAGCAGGCGATTATCGCCGAGCATCGCAAGCACGAGTCCGACACGGGCTCTTCAGAGGTGCAAATTGCCCTCCTGACCGACCGCATCAGTCACCTGACTGCGCACCTCAAGCTCCACAAGGGTGATCACCACACCCGCCGTGGCTTGATGAAGCTGATTGGCCAACGCCGTCGCCTCCTCGACTACGTCAGCAACAATGACGTCGAACGCTACCGAAGCATCATCGGAAAGCTTGGAATTCGCCGCTAAGGCATCCCTGTCGTCGACGACACGTCGATGACACCAAACCACGAGGCTCGCAATCCCAGAGCCCAAGGCTTGACCTTCCCCATTGAGGGACCTTCGAGTACAGGGCCGTGGCACTCAGAGCCTCTCTAGAGAAACAAAGAGGAATACCATGCCGGAGCCAATCTCCGTTACCGCGCCCATTTCGGGCACCGACAAGACCCTGCACTTCGAGACTGGCGAAATCGCCAACCTCGCAGATGGTGCAGTTATCGGCCGTGTAGGCGACACCATTGTTTTGGTGACCGCCACGGCAGCACGTCGCGTTCGTGAGGGAACAGATTTCTTCCCTCTGACCGTTGACATTGAAGAGCGCACCTACGCCGCAGGAAAGATCCCCGGAGCTTTCTTTCGTCGTGAAGGAAAGTCTTCAGACCAGGCGATCTTGATCTGCCGTCTGATGGACCGCCCACTGCGTCCTTCCTTCCCCAAGGGCTTCCGCAATGAAGTTCACGTGGTCGGAACAGTCTTCGGGGCTGACCAGATCAACCCCCACGACATCATCGCCATCAACACCGCTTCTGCGGCCCTCATGCTCTCGGGCATTCCCTTCGAAGGTCCCATTGGTGCGGCTCGCGTGGCTTACACCACCGACGGCACCTGGATCCCTCACCCTTCCTTCCAGGAAGGCGACGAGGCAACCTTCGAACTCGTTGTTGCCGGCCGTGCGCTGAGCGACGCCGATGACGCGGAAATTGCCATCGTCATGGTCGAAGCCGGAGGCACGGAAAAGTCCTTCGAGTTCTACGCCGATGGAGCCCCCAAGGTTGACGAGGAGATCCTCGCCAACGGTCTTGAGGCTGCCAAGGTCTGGATTCGCGAATCCATCAACCTTCAGCGCGAGCTGGTCAAGAAGGTCATCGCCGCCAATGGTCCCATTGCGACGATCCCCTTCGACACCTTCAGCGACTACGCCGATGATGTCTACGCCCGCGTAGACGCCCTTGGTCGCGAGTCACTCGCTGCTGCCAACACCATCGTGGCTAAGGCCGAGCGAAACGAAGCACTCGCCGCTGCCGAGGCCTCCATCTTGGAGACCCTCACTCCTGAGTTCGCCGACCGCGTCGGTGAGATCAAGGGTGCGATTCGTGGCGTGACCAAGAAGGTCATCCGCCAGCGCATCATCACCGATGGCAAGCGCATCGACGGCCGTGGCGTTGCGGACATTCGTCCGCTACGCGCCAAGGTTGACCTCTTCCCAACCACTCACGGCTCGGCGCTCTTTGAGCGTGGCGAGACCCAGGTGGTCAACGTGACGACTCTGGGCATGCCTCGCATGAACCAGATGCTCGACAACATCACGCCAGAGACGACCAAGCGCTACATGCACCACTACAACTTCCCGCCTTACTCCACTGGAGAGACGGGATTCATGCGTGGACCCAAGCGTCGCGAAATCGGTCACGGCATGCTCGCCGAGCGTGCCCTCGTACCGGTTCTGCCTACTCAGGATGAGTTCCCTTACACCTTGCGTGTGGTCTCTGACGTCATGACCTCGAATGGTTCGACCTCCATGGCTTCGGTCTGTGGTTCGACCCTGTCGCTCATGGCCGCTGGCGTGCCCATCAAGGCTCCTGTGGCCGGCATTGCTATGGGTCTGGTTCACGAAGGCGATGCCTACGTAACGCTGACCGACATCCTCGGTGCCGAAGACGCCTTCGGTGACATGGACTTCAAGGTGGCGGGAACCGCAGACGCGATCACCGCGCTGCAGCTCGACACCAAGATTGACGGTCTTCCCGCAGAGGTCCTCACCAAGGCCCTCATGCAGGCTAAGGATGCCCGTATGGCCATCCTTGCGGTCATCACTGAGGCCATCTCCGAGCCCCGCAGTGAAGTTGCTGCGAGCGCACCGAAGATCATCAATATCGAGATCCCCGTGGACAAGATCGGTGAGGTGATTGGGCCCAAGGGCAAGGTCATCAACACCCTGCAGCAGGAAACTGGTGCAGACATCACGGTTGACGACGATGGTGTTGTCGGCATTGTGACCATTGGTGCCGTGGACGGCAATGCCGTCTCCGAGGCCAAGCGTCGCATCGAGATGATCCTTGACCCCCCGACCGCAGAGATCGGTGCCGTCTACAACGGCAAGGTCGTGAACACCACCAAGTTTGGTGCCTTCATCAGCCTTATCCCCGGTCGCGATGGCCTGCTGCACATCTCCAAGATGTCGCCGCTCGCCGATGGCAAGCGCGTTGGAGAAGTTGATGACGTCCTCAAGCTCGGTCAAGAGATCGAAGTTCGCGTTGACGACATTGACCCCCAGGGCAAGGTTTCACTCTCGCTAGCTAGCTCAGACCCCACGGAGCGCCCAGAGCGTTCCGAGCGTCCTGAGCGCTCAGAGCGTCCCGCCCGCAGTGACCGTGGTGACCGTGGTGACCGCGGCTCTGACCGTGGTTCAGACCGTGCACCCAAGGCTTCGTCCTTTGAGGCTTCCTTCGAGGCCGAGTTGGCCACGGAGATCGGGGACCTTGGTCCAGGCAGCGATGACGGTGGACGCCGCGGTGGTGGCGACCGACGGGGGCGCCGCCGGCACTAATGCAGCCAACTATTGAGGTGACCGCAAACGAGACAAGGCTGGAAAATGGCCTGATCGTGGTGACCGAGGAAATCCCCACTGCGGCTTCAGCTGCGGTGGGGATTTTCGTTGGCGCAGGTTCGAGAGATGAGATCGCTGGCGAAGTCGGCGCCTCGCACTTCCTTGAACACCTGACCTTTAAAGGCACAACAGATCGCGACGCGCGATCCATCTCCTTGGCCTTTGATCGCATGGGTGGTGACTCCAATGCCTATACAACCAAGGAGTACACGGCTTTTCACGCCAGGGTGCTCGGTGAGCACCTGGCGGAAGCCTCAGAGATCTTGGCCGACATTGTTGAGCGCCCTGCGATTCGCGCCGAAGACTTCGAAGTCGAACGTGGCATCATCGCTGACGAATTAGCACTCAATGTTGATGACCCCGATGAACTCTGTGCTGATGAGCTCTACCTCGCGCTCTTTCCCGATCACCAACTCGGTGCTTCTATTTTGGGCACCAAGGCACAGATTGAGGCCATGGAACGCCAGGCTGTTCTGGACTTTCATGAAGGTCACTATCTCGCCGCCAATACCGTGGTTTCCATTGCTGGCTGTTGTAGTCATGAAGAAGCGGTGGCCTGGGCATCTGCGTCTTTGGGGAGCCGACCAGGAGTGCATAGTTCATCGCGTCTTGCTCCCGGCAGCGAAACCGAAGCCCTGCGCTGCGTAGAGCGCGATGCTGAATCCGTACACGTCTTTGTGGCCTATCGTGCTCCCGCTCGCTCGGGAGAGGGTCGCTTCGCAGCCGTGGTACTCAATCAACTCTTTGGCGCGGGCATGTCTTCTCGGCTGTTTCAAATCATTCGTGAAGATCACGGTTGGGCCTATTCGGTGGGTTCCTCCTATCACGGCTACACCGACACCGGACTCTTGACGGCTGGCTTTGCAGCACCGCTTGAGCACGCGAGAGACGCCATGGCCGTGGTGGGCGAATCCCTTCGCGATCTCGCGAGTCATGGCCCGAGTGACGAAGAGCTCGATGTTGCGCGTGGTTCGCTGCGCGCTGAATTGCTCATGGCTGCCGAAGACGCAGCCTGGCGCATGGCGCGAAACGCTCGAGGATTCCTCCTTGATGGCCTTGTGCGCCCGCTGGAATTAGACCTCACCGCTATTGAGGCCGTGACCGGCGAAGATGTACGGATGATGGCTGAGCAACTCCTCCATGCACCCAAGTCAGTTTCCTGCGTGGGCCCGCTTGCTGACGGTGGTCTAGAGATCCTCGGAGCGCTCGGCTAGATGCAAGCGCTGCGTCGTTTTCTCGCTAAATACTCGCGCGCCGATAAGCGTGCGGTGATCTTGCTGACGGTGATTCCCGTCTTGGTCTTCACCATCCCGGCACTCTTTCACTACCCAGCCGTCACCGATGACAATCTGATTCAGAATTATCCCCTCCGGGCCTTCACTGGTGAGTTGCTGCGCTCGGGCCACTGGCCGCTGTGGAACCCCTATGCCTGGTCAGGCAGCGTGCTGCTGGCTTCGATGAATGCGGGCTCTTTTCACCCACCCAGCCTGCTCTTTGCGGTCTTGCCTGGGGTGAGTGCCTGGGTCCTCAACCTCTGTATTGCCTACTGGTGTGCCGGCCTAGGTTTCTTTGCGCTGGCTCGTTGGTCCAAGATTTCCTCAAGAGCTGCACTCTTGGGTGCCGCCACTTATTGCTTTGGGGGAGCGATGGTGGGTCAGCTCTCTCATGTTCAAGTCATCCAAGCCATGGGCTACATCCCCATTGGCCTCCTAGCCATTCTGGGTATTGCTCGTCACAGCTTGGGTGAATCTGCAGGCAAATCTTCACGCTCTGCGGCTGGCTACGCGCTGCTCCTGGCTGCCATCGTGGGCTTCATTGCCTTGGTGGGGGAGCCTCGCGGCATAGCGGAAGCCGAGATTGTCTTCTCTGTGGCAGTGCTCTATGCACTGCTGCGCAAGCTCGATCGTGTGGCCAGTCCTGGACTGCGCCCACGGCTGGCCTTTTTGTTGTGGACGGCTGGCGCGGGAGCACTTGGTGTTGGGCTGGGGGCCGTGCAGCTCATTCCTGGGCTGGGTTTCATCCACTCTTCACAACGCGCCCACCTGAGCTACTGGTTCTTTGGTTCTGGCTCGCTTCCGCTTCGCTGGTCAAGCCTGCTGCTCATGCCCAACATCTTTGGGGGTAACGGGATTGCCCATGAGCCTCACTACTTCATGGGCTACAGCCTTCCCGAGGTGACGGGCTACATCGGATTATTGGCGCTCGTTGGCATTGTCGCCGGGCTCATGCGTGTGTTCCGTGACCCTGAGATCGGAAGAGCACACGTCTGAACTCCAGTCACCTGAAGCTATCT
>CAZTQJ010000056.1:0-7704 GCA_964615615.1 uncultured Acidimicrobiaceae bacterium | reverse complement strand
TGCTGCAACTGGTGGAGAAGTTCACATCCCCAGCCTTTGCCGTCGCGGCGGAAGGCTTCGATGAGCCTGAAGGACTTTCGGAATCGCGTGGCTGCTTTCCGCTCGGAACACGCTGCACACTTCCTGGTGGGATGGTGCCGAGGGAAGGCACCGACGTCGCCCCTTGAGGACTGGGCATACTCGTTGTCGTTGTCGTCATAGCCGCTACAGCTGCACAGCTTGCGTGACTTAGGGGAGAAAAACGCGGAGCGGGGTCGCCGGGATGACCAGTTCCATGGTCCTCGAAACGCCAGCCTTCGATACTGTCGGCACTGACGACGTTGGCCGCTGGCCCATTGCTCGCATAGGTCCATGCCGTGTTACTGGAATGAAAATATGCCCAGTAGCGATACGCAGTACCCGAGCGCTCACCACAACCAGATTTCGGTACCCCAGCAATGGAGCAGAGCAAGCCCGTAGTGGGGTTATAGATTTCAGGCTTACTCGCGAGGCCCAGTTTGATGACAGCGTCGTGGAGAGCCTGAGCACCTCTTGTGCCCACTGGCTCACGGACACAGGTTTGCAAACGAAGCGGAGCACCCGCGTCAAGACCGAAGTCGATAGCTACCGTTACGTCAACGTGACCCGTAGCCGCTGAGACCAGGCCAGGGGAAAAGAGCACACCGAGCAAGGCCAAGGGTAGAACTATTGATCGCTTAACGCAGCGAGGCATCATGCTCACCGCACAAGGGCTTGGCCCATGGCTGCCAAGAGCGCTTGCTCGGTGGAAATGAGATCAGGATCTGAGCCTGCTTGAAAGAAGTAGCCACGCGAGGCTGTAGGTCCCGAACGCTGAAAAGCACTTAAGGCATCACTGGAACTCTGTCCATTGATCACGAGTCCCAGTGCGGTGGCTGTCTGCCCAGAGGCTGCGATGGCGATCACTGCCTGAGCCGTGGAGTTCGAATCTGCGTCATTCCCGGGGAAGTAGCCAAAGCCTCCGGAAACAGTCTGGCTCGCACGCATGAAGTTCCAGGCTGAAGCTGGCACCGTGATCCCCGAATCTGGCCACAAGCGTGTGGCAGTACCCAGCGCGGCAATAGCCAAGGATGAGGAATTCGTATCAGGGCCAGCCCAATTCTCTGGGAGCCCTGAGCAGGGATTAGCAGCCACATCACTACTGAAGCCCCCATTCGGACACTGCTGAGCCAATAGCCAATCGAAGCCCTGAGTCACGGCATTGGTCTTGACCCCCGCTGCAATGAGGCCTTGAAGGGCAAGAGATTGGCGAAAGACGCCGTCATAACTTGGATCGGCCGAACCGAAGAGACCGGCTTCAGCCGCTGATGAGGATCGCTGTTGGGCAAGCAAGAGGGTCGAGAGGTCAACGCCACCAAAGCTATGCGGGTCGCGCCCGAGATTATGAGTTAGGAGCAGCAAATACGCAATACTGCCCACGTCGATGCTTGCGAGTTTCTTTGCTTTGCGACGACCAGCCAACCAAGTGGCCAGACTTGATGCAGCTTTACTCACCGCCGATGTCCGCAATCCCGCCGCGTGGAGTGCAATGGCGACTTGCACGGTATTGCCAACTTGGATTGGTGCTCCTGCACTCATGCGCACCGTTCCGTCACCTCGGATTTGTGTCGCGAGGTAATTCGCTGCGGCCACACTGGGGCTCGTAACTTTCACCGTCGCTTGCGCAGCTGGGGCGGCTAAGCCAAGACTCAGCACGCAGGCCACCGCAGTGGCTAAGGAAATTGATCGGTTCTTCAGGTTCATGTTCTCTCCTCTCGCAGATTGGAGCAAGAGGTCGGTGGCATGCCATCAAACCTGATGCCCTGCACCACGCGTCTCGGCGTTGCAGCGCGTAACAATGTCTTTGGAGGTATCCCGACTCGGAGCTTTCGCTCCCCACGGTTGCGGACCAGTGCCGGCTCTACCGGCTTCCCCTCCATAGGCACCAATTACGAATTTCCTTACCTGGCTGAACCTACACCACGCTCAGCGCGAGGGGAGGCTCAATCGCCAGGACTAGATCCTGTCTGAGAATCGGTAGCCCGCACCCCTTACGGTCACGATCAGTGACTCTTGGCCGGGGCCATTGAGCTTCTTGCGGAGATAGCCAACATATACATCCACCACATTGGAACCCCCATCGAAGGAGTAGTCCCAGACGTGATCAAGAATCTGCTGGCGAGAAAGCACCTGCGTGGGGTGGCGCATGAAGAGTTCGAGCAAGGCCCATTCGCGAGGAGCAAGCGAGATGCGGCGGCCATCTCTGAAGGCCACCTTCGCCAGGAGATCAAGACGAAGCTCATCGACCACTAATTCGGTGGAGGTTGGCTGCTCGACCATTCTAGTCGCCGCGCGAATCCTTGCCAGAAGTTCATCAAAGCTAAAAGGCTTCGTCACGTAGTCGTTGGCGCCGGCATTGAGCTCGGCGATCTTATAACTCACGTCATCTCGTGCGGTAAGTACGATCACCGGAGTTGCTGCGTCAAAACTTCTCAACCAAGTCAAGACTTCGTGGCCGTCGCCTTGGGGAAGGCCGAGATCGAGCAAAACCAAGCTGAGATCGTCGCCAACAGCGGCAATGATCGACTTGGCGGCATCCACCGTGCCTGCTACCTGAGTCGTGAGGCCTTCAGCCTTTAGTCCTTTGACTAAGAAATTTGAAATGCCTGGGTCATCTTCGACAATCACAATCATTCGGGAATCACCTTGCCATCGTCGCCATCGTGATCAAGGGAAATCTCCAAGAGCGGCAGGCTCATCACGGCCTTCAGTCCCCCATGGCGTGACTCGCCAAGTTCTAATTCCCCACCATGGGCTTCGGCCACCGCAGTCACAATGGCTAGTCCCAGACCGCTTCCCTCAACATCGGCATCGCCTGCTCGCGCAAAGCGCTCAGTAAGTACAGCACGATCTTGTTCGGCTATCCCGGGGCCACTGTCACCAACAGCAAGGTGGACCATGTTGCTAGCCATCGCAGCAGTGGCGGTCAACTCAATGACATCGCCTTCCTTTGTTGCTTTGACGGCATTTTCGAGGAGGTTGAGGAGTGCCCCACGGACTTTGGCATAGTCCGCCTCGATAATCAGATGGGGAAGCGGGGGGACGTAGAGCCAACTGCGTGGAGCGAGTACCTGAGAGGCTGCAAAAACTTCGTCACAAAGTGAAAGGACTTCCACCGGACCGAGGTCCAAAAAGTCTGGCTCAAGGCTGCGGCCCAAAATCAAGAGTCGCTCCGTGAGCGAACGCATGTGATCAAGCTCATTGAGCACGGTCGCGATCGTGGCCCTGACCTCGACTTCATCCTTGACGCCAATGCGATCAAGGACTTCGAGTTGTCCTCTAGCAACGGTCAAAGGAGTTCTGAGTTGGTGAGAAACGTCTGACAGTAAGCGGCGTTGAGCATCTAAGGCTGAGCTCAAGCGGTCAAGCATGGAATCAAGCGTGTTAGCCAGTGCGGCCATTTCATCACCCGTCCCTGGATCACCAATTCGCTCGTTGATCGCTCCGTCAGAAATCGCCTGTGCCGTTTCGGTCATGTCCCCCACTTGAAGCAAGAGGCGGCGTAGTAGCAGGTAGCCAGCAAGTACTGATGCCAGGAGGGCTACGAGGGCTTGACCGGTCACCAGCAAGGTCAAGGTCCGCCTGGAATCCTCAATGGCTTTAAGGCTTTTGATCGCTATCACCGAAGCAGTCTTCCCGTCGGCACTTGGCAGTGGCGAAATCACGTATTGAAAATTCTGCCCGCCGATGCTTATGGCTGATTGAGCGCTGGTGGCCGGTGGGCTGAGCAACTGCCTACGAATTACCTGATCTTGAAGGAAGGGCCGAGCACCGGCGGTGGCGAGTCGGTGACCATCGCTAAAACGCACAAGCAGCACGACATCTTTGGGGAGGACGCGGCGTTGGAGATAACGGGTCGCCACTGGTACCACCGACGCGACTGGAGCCTCCCCATAGGACTGTTGGAAGTCGCGAACGGTTACCGAGAGATCTTCGAGAGACTGCGTAAGCGCTCGGTTGGTAAAAATTCTCACCGTGGCGAAGCCAGTAACGGCAAAGACCACGCTCAAAATGGCCACGAGCACCGAAATAAGCCTGGTCGCCGTACCGACCGATCGTTGCTTGGTCATCTTGTTCAGTCGTCCCCTGCGTGCTGGTGATTACCTGATCCCGACTTGCCACCCTCATCATCACCAGGGCCAAGCGGGATGACCACGGGCGGGCTTGGCTTCAAGGTGGTGGGGGTAGCCGTGGGAGTAGCCGTGGGCGCAGTGCCGTCTTCGCTTTGCCCACCCTGCCCTGCCTGAGGCCCACTGCTCTGCGTATCAGATTCATCAGGAGCAGTGGTCTCGGTCCCCCCCTGAGTCCCTCCCTTGCCAGATGCGGCATTGTCGCTATCCGAGTCGCCCACCAGCTCGTGCTCGGGGACCACTAGGCCCGTCGTTTCCTTTGCGGTCAGATTTTGACCTTGCAAAAAAGGCGTGGTGCCATTGGCAGCGATCACGGGATTAGCGAGTAGGGGCAGTCCGGGGTCAGCAACAGGCAGACTTCGAGACACCGTTGCACCAACCGCAACTGAACCCAACAGTGCCACCGCGCAGGGAAGTACCCACCAGATCATTCGGGAGATTTGTTTCATGGTTTTCCTATTGTTTCTACTACGACCTGAACTCACGAGGAGGCGCCACGAAGGCTCTTGCTCCAGCTAGCAAAGCGCTTTGACGCCCAGACACTGGCAATGAAGGCGCCGCAGAGCACATAGAGCAAACTCAAAGCGCGGCTATCGGTGCCCGTTGTCACTCCGTGAAGCCAGGCAATCCAAAAGGCCCAGATCGCCGAGCGGTGAATAGTGCGCCACGAGCGCCCAAAGCGGCTTCCGGCAAGGCGAGCTGAGCCAGCAATGACCAGCAAGGCATAGAAAGCAAAAACTCCCAAGCTCACAGCGGCAGTGCGGTAAGCCGATTGGAAAGGGAGCAGTGCTCCCATCCAACCAACGCCGGCGTAGGGGTCAAGGGCCAAAGCCACGAGGTGAACCACGATGGCGCTCAGGGTCGCCACGGCAAGAGAAACATGAACCCGAGTAACCGTTGATGGGCGCAGGTGGCTCAGTCCCGCTCGCCAAGGATGGCGAATCCACATCCCCCAACTCACGAGGCCAGTTAGGCAGATCAATGCGGTAATGCCCATCGCGCGAGCAATAATCCAAGTCAGTGAAGCGCCCTGAGCAGCCTGAGCCATGAGACGGCCGACACTGACGCCCGCTGCGATGAACACCAGAAACAGCCATGGGTTTAGCCAAGACGGTTTATCTTTCTGTCTCGCCGAAGGTCGATCCAGCAGTGTGGAGCCCGGAGCTCCTCGCTCAGGGCTTGACACCACTAGCACCGGTAACAACGGGGGGTGGATTCGTGACTGGTGGGCTCGTGACCGGAGGACTCGTCACCGGAGGATTGCTTTGGGGAGGACTCGTCACCGGAGGATTCGTGTACTGCGACGCAGCTCCTGTCGATGCTGCAGCGTTGGAGTAGCCCGATGAGGATGTCCCTGTCTGTGCGTTGGCCGCAGCCTTGGCAGGCAAGGGTGATTTACTTCCCGTAACCGTTGCCTGGGGGGCAGTCGCTGGAGGAATCTGGCCAAGACCAGGCTGCTTAAGGGCAGCTTCGAGGCGAGCGATGGCTGCTTGCTGAGCTTGGCTTGCAGGCTTTGCGCCAGAAACTGCACTCACCGCATGGACCGTCCAGCCCAAGGCAGCAACAGCTGTTGCTGCCGTAGCTGCGGTGACCGCAGCACCCGCAATCGTTGAGCGTTTCGCGTTGGGCTTAGTCATCTCCCCATCCTCCCGAGTTCGAGTCGCCGCCATCGTCTCCACCCCAGCCGTGGCTCGGTGGCGTTGTTGGCGTCGTTACCGGAAGCGTGATTGGCGGTGGGGTCGGCGTTGTTGTTGGCGTTGGCGTTGTTGTTGGCGTTGGCGTTGTTGTTGGCGTTGTTGTTGGAAGCACTAGTGCCGGCCTGCGGCCGCCTTTAGCTTGCGGTGCCAGTGCTGGCTTCGTAGTTGACGTTACCGCCGCGCTCTGGAAGGCGCCAGTCGGCGAAGCCTGCGTGGTGGGGCTTTGGGTTGAGGGGGCCTGAGCTTTCGCGGTTAACTGCGCAGAAAGCGCAGCAATGCGAGCGTCGGCCTGACTCGCGGTCAGATTCCCCGCTAGGACTGGGGTATCGCTCACCACTCCAGACACCACCGCGAGCGATCCGACGGAAAGCAACATTGCATTCCGGAACTTTGCTGCTCTGGTTATCGTGCGCTTTGTAGGCATGTGCACATCTTCGCCACCGAGCTTGAATCGGCGATGAAGACTCCATGAGAGTTCCCTTATTTGACCCGAGCTGCCAAGAACAGGGGCCAGATCTCAGAGCGGCAGTCCTCATCTAAGGTTTGGTCCAAGCAGGAGAGGTGACATGGGCCTATCAATCGGCATTGTTGGGCTTCCCAACGTAGGAAAATCGACACTATTTAATGCCCTCACGGCTAATGAGGTGCTTGCAGCTAACTACCCCTTTGCCACCATCGAACCCAATGTTGGGGTCGTTGAGGTCCCGGATCGCCGGCTTCCCGTCCTCGCTGAAATTTTTGGCTCAGCAGCCATCCTCCCAGCGGCGGTGACCTTCGTAGACATCGCCGGCATCGTCAAGGGCGCATCCCAAGGCGAAGGTTTGGGAAACCAATTCCTCGCGGCCATTAGAGAGTCCGATGCCATCTGCGAAGTCGTGCGTGCCTTCCACGATGACGACGTCATTCATGTCGACGGCCGCGTTGACCCCGCAGATGACATCTCCACCATCGAAACTGAACTCATCCTCGCTGACCTGCAGACCATTGACCAGAGGCTTCCCAAACTGGAAAAGGAAGCTAAGCGCGATCCCCAACTTGCTCCGAAACTCGCTGCCGTGCAGGCTGCCCGTGAGTTGCTTAACGACGGCCACACCGTAATTTCTGCGGCCGCCAAACTCGACACCGAGGAACTCAGCGATCTGCACTTATTGACCGCAAAGCCCTTTCTCTATGTCTTCAACGTGGACGAAGCAACCTTGGCCGATGAAGGCCGCTGTGCTGAACTGCGCGCAACCGTGGCGCCGGCTGACGCGGTGGTGCTCTGTGCGCAGATTGAGGCTGAACTCTCCGGTCTCGATACTGAAGATGCCGCCGAACTGCTCGCTGGCTATGGCCAGGACCAATCAGGCCTAGAGCAATTAATTGCCCTGGGATTCGCAACCCTCGGCCTCCAGACCTACCTCACTGCCGGCCCCAAAGAAACTCGGGCCTGGACCATTCACCAAGGCGACACTGCACCCAAGGCCGCTGGCGTCATTCACACCGACTTTGAGCGAGGTTTCATCAAGGCCGAAATTGTTGCCTTCGAGGACCTCGTTGATGCGGGAACGATGCAGGCAGCTAAAGCTGCAGGCAAGGTCCGTATGGAAGGCAAGGATTACGTGATGGTTGATGGCGATGTCGTGGAGTTTCGCTTCAACGTCTAGGGAAGCGCTGCGCTTTGCCCGCCTATCCCTTGACCTTTTTGAGTTTTGTCACAGCGCTCCAGCCGCCGCTGTTGTGCGCCTTGATCGTGATCGTGTAACGACGTGCTGAATTAAGGCCTCGAAGCGTGCAGATCGGAAGAGCACACGTCTGAACTCCAGTCACCTGAAGCTATC
>CAZTQJ010000055.1:0-7775 GCA_964615615.1 uncultured Acidimicrobiaceae bacterium | reverse complement strand
CGTGACGAGCAAAGTGCCATCGCTGACCTTGGACTGCGTGTCGAGTTCTAGCCACTCATGCGCTGTGCTGAGCAAGAGGTGCTCGAACCGTTCAGCATGCTTTTCTCCCACGAAGGGAGCAAAGGTCTCATTATCAATGGGAGCGCGAAAGAGCGACAGCATCGGATGGAGTTGCTCCAGACGGTGACCAGTCTCGGGATAGGGACCGGGCGCCGTGGCGCGGCCCGTTGCTCGATCGACCTCGACTTGATATCGCGCTACAAGGTGGCCGCGAGGAGCCCAATCTTGGTCTTGCCTACTCGCAAAGGAGAGGTTGAGGTGGGCGATCTGCCCAGACTCGAGTTTGAGTTCCGGTAGACCTAAACGTAAGACGGTGGACTGGCCTGGAGCAAGATCTACTGGCTCGAGCTCACCTGAGGAAACCTCGAGCCCGTCAACGGTGAGCGACCAACTCGGGCTGAGGTAGTCCAGGGAAATGAAATGGTGATCATTCGTGATGCGAATTGCTCCCCCACGAGCGTTCACCGCTTCAAAGAGCACCGGCTGAATCACGGCCGCAAGTTCAAGCAGCGACGGATGGGGCTCGCGATCAGCGGAAACGAGGCCATTCATACAGAAGGCTCCGTCATGGGGGCTGTCACCAAAATCTCCCCCATAGGCGAGTCGCTCACTGCCGTCAGGCAAGCTTTGGTAGAGCGCCTGGTCTGCCCAGTCCCAGACAAAGCCCCCTTGGAGGCCAGCGTGAGATCTCACGGCCTCCCAGTAGGCGGCCAGTCCACCACAGGAGTTCCCCATGGCGTGGATGTATTCGCACATGATGAGTGGGCGATCCGGCTTAAAGCGCGTTGCCCAGGCCACCAAATCCTCAATCCTTGGATACATCGGTACCAGGAGCTCAGATTCCGGACGAGCTTCAGCGAAGCTTGCGGGGATATCTGCGAAGAATGAAGCGAAGATAGCTTCGCCGGTTCCACTTTCATACTGCACCGGACGACTCGGGTCATAGGAATGGAGCCAGGCATAGGCGGCTTGTATGGCCGGCGACCAACCACTCTCATTACCCAGCGACCAGATGATGACGCTGGGGTGATTTTGATCGCGAATAGCCATGCGACTGACGCGTTCATGAATGGCTGAGGCCCAACGAGGGTCTTTGGTCAGACTTCTTAAATAGGCATGGCTCTCGATATTTGCCTCGTCGACAACATAGATACCGAAGCGGTCACAGAGCTCATAGAGATAGGGATCGCTCGGATAATGCGAAGTCCGCAGCGCGTTGATGTTGTGCTGCTTCATGAGCATCAGATCTTGTTCTATGCCCTCACGGGTGACGGCTTTTCCGCGTCGAGGGTCGTGGTCATGGCGATTAACGCCCTTGATGAGTACGGGCTCGCCATTAATCAGCAGTTCAGCAGCTCGAATTTCCACCCTACGAAAGCCAACGGCTTGGCGCAGTTCATCAACCTGATCGCCCGCTCGGTCTCGCAGGCTCACCACCAATTCATAAAGCCTTGGCGACTCGGCAGACCAGGGATCCACAGTTCCGAGGGCGAAGTCGAAGCTGGCTCCACGGCCCGTGAAGGTCAGCCAATTGGCAAGATCGTCTTCCGGGTCCTCAACAGCTACCGGCTGTATCGCTTCTTGTTCAGCGATAGAAGCTTGGATGCTCCAGCCCTTAGCCAAATAGCCCGAACAGCCCACGGAAGCTTCCACGCGGAGCTGGCCTGCATGGCTCGTCGGGTCATAGTCAGCCGTGACTCTGAGGTTTGAGAGATACGTCCGAGGCGTGGAGCGCAAGAATACGGAGCGATGAATGCCTGCGTGATACCAGTGATCTTGATCCTCGAGATAACAGGCCTCTGACCAGCGAACAACGACCAGTGCGAGTTCAAAACTTTCCCCAGCACGTACCTTGCCGGTCAGATCAAAGCTGCTCGAAAGACGTGAATCCTTTGCCATACCGATCGCTTCGCCATCCACAAATACATACAGCACGCTGTCGGCACCACCGACCTCAAGCACAATGCGTTGGCGAGCCATGGAAGAGGGCACGGTGACACGCTGGCGATAAATCCCTGTGGGATTGAGCTCAGGCACGGCGGGAGGAGGTCCCGGAAATGGCATCTGGATATTGGTGTACTGCGGACGATCAAATCCCTGCATGGTCCAGCAACCGGGCAGCTCGACTAAAGACCAATCACCCACGTCAGCGCTCAGCTGCTCCCAACGCACTGCCTCGGGACGCTCAACCAAGGCAAAGGACCACTGTCCATCCAGGCTGACCTCGTGAAGAAAACTTCTGGTCGCGCTCATGGGCTCTCGGCCCATGGAAGTGATCGCCGGGTCCTTCCAAGAAGCAGGACCAAAAGCTGATAACGCTCCTTGCCCCATCTCCCTGCCTTCCTCTATCGCGACGAGGTAAACGATAGGTCAGGCCGGCTGAGATTGCCCTCCTTAGCTCCAGTGCTGTGAAACGATGGTGCGATGGTTCGCTCCAGCCCCCGGCTTCTCTTCTCCAGTCTCGTGCGCGCCATTACTGCTGATGATCCCCTCGCCGTAGGAGAAGCCGCCAGAAAACTTGCCTCCGAACGCTCCTACCTTGCTCCCTTGGGGTGGGCGGCCAGCACCATCGTCCTCTTGGTCTTGGGCCTAAGAACCCTCATTAGCAATTGGCGCCTCACCACGGTGCAACTCGTTCCGGCTCTGTGGATCTGGCTCCTCACCTACAACATCAGGATGCATCTCTTTAGCGATGTTGCTTTTCGCCATCGGGGGATATTCCTCAATCTGGCTATCGCGCTCGTCATCATGGCTTTCACCATGTTGGCGCTCTGGGCCAACACCATTTTTGCTTTTGCCCTAGAAGCCAGTCCCCCGCATATTCGACCAGCCCTGGCATTGGCAAGCGCTCAGTGGCGAAGACTGACGGTCTCGGGCGCAGTACTGGGTTCCCTCGTAAGTTTTGCTGCCCTTGGTGCCCCCCGATTAAGCGAGCGAGCCTTCATCATGCTTTTGGGCGCAGCAACCTTTCTCATGGCCATTGCTTTCGTGGCAATTCCCGCCCGCATCCTCGGAAGGGCTCAGCGAAAGTTGAGCCTGCGTGAGCAGATGGGCTCGGCCTTTGTTGGAGGCGCAATCAGCCTTATTGCGATGACGCCGGGCTTCATCTTGAACCGCCTGGGGCTGCTACTCATCAGTGTGCATGGCGCCAAGGCCTTCGGCTTCGCCTTGTTTACCCTGGGTACCGCCATGATGGCGATCTCCACCGCATCAGTACGCGCGGTAAAACTTTCCTCTCGACTGATCGAAAGAGACGGCGCGAAGCCAGTTAATTAAGCAGTTCGCGCCAGAGCTGGTCATTGGCAGCACTGGCCTCAGGACTCATCGCAAGAACTGCATCGGGCACTGCATCGGCTAGATGTTGCTGATGCGTGTAGCCGTGGCTGAGCCCACCAAAGAGCGCTGAACGCAAGGTCACGAGATCGGGCTCTGCGGGCTCCAAGAAACTAAAAATATTCATTGCTACCTGGATGTCATACACGCTGGGCGCACGACCAAATGCGGAGGCACGCTTTGACGCCAACACGGCTAGTCCGACGACCACATCATGAGCATCTTCGTTTTCAGAGAGCACAAAGTCTTCGCTAAAGCGCTTGGCAAGCTTGAGCGCAAAGCCTTGATCCGGTCCAGGCCGACCAAATCCCCGACCGAGTTGCTGGGCTCCATCGGCTTGCTCGGCTGGGCGATCCTTCGTCCAACTTTCCGCAGACTTCAGGCGCATTGAAGGCCTCACGGTGGCGCGTTGCGCAATGGGTACGAACTGGGGCTGTGCCATGAATCCTTAGCCTATGGCCTTGAGCGTCGAAGTCGTGAACTAGGGCGCCGGGGTGTGCAAGAGGCCGTAGACAATGGAGTCATAGAGGGCCTGCCAGCTCGCTTCAATGATGTTCTCTGACACCCCGATGGTGGTCCAACTGCGATCAGGGGAAGCCGAGTCGACCAAGACTCTGGTAACTGCTCCGGTGCCCTTGCCGGTGTCCAGCACGCGCACGCGATAGTCCGTGAGGTGCACGGAGGCCAATTGAGGGAAGTGGCTTCCTATGGCTGAGCGCAATGCCGCGTCTAGGGCATTGACCGGCCCGTTACCGGCAGCGGTTGCTTCAAAGTGCTCGCCGCCAATGCTGGCCACCACAGTGGCTGTCGTTTGCGTACTGCCTTCGCTGGTGCCGGTGACACCTTGATGCTCTGTGCCGACGGTAAAGCGCTCCACGGTGAAGTAGTCAGAGGTCCAACCCGTTGCACGACGCAAGAGCAGCTCCAGGCTTCCGTCGGCGACTTCGAAGTGATAGCCAGCGTGCTCGAGGCGCTTGAGGTCATCAAGCACGGAGGCGATTGCTTCAGAGGAAAGGTCGATGCCAAGTTCTGCGGCCTTGATTGACAGCGTGGCGCGACCAGCCATCTCCGACACGACAACTCTGGTTCCATTACCCACCAGGGAAGGGCTCAGGTGTTCATAGAGATCAGAGGATTTCGCCACCGCACTGGCATGGAGGCCAGCCTTGTGCGCGAAAGCTGCAGCGCCGACATAGGGCTGCTGGGGTGATTGGGCAATGTTGACGACCTCGGCGATGTGATGGCTCACCGGAGTGAGACGCTCTATCCGATCAGCCGGGATCGTGCGCACATTGAGCTTGAGCGAGAGGTTGGGGATGGCGGTGGCAAGGTCGGTATTACCTGCGCGTTCGCCGTAACCATTGATACAACCTTGAACCTGGGTCACGCCCACTGCAACGGCTGCAAGCGAGTTTGCGACTGCCACGCCAGCATCGTTGTGGCAGTGAATACCGATCTGAATACCGTGGCTAGACACCACTTCAGAGGCAACCTTGGCGATTTGGCCCGGCAGGGTTCCACCATTGGTGTCACAGAGCACCAGTGCCTCTGCGCCGTGATCCTCAGCTTCGCGGAGCACCTTCAGGGTGAATTCAGGGTTGTGGCGGTAACCGTCAAAAAAGTGCTCAGCGTCAAGAAACACGCGCTTGCCGTTTGCGCGAAGGAAGTCGACCGAGTCCGCAACCATGGCGATGGCTTCATCCAGGGAGGTTTTTAATGCATCAGTAACGTGCCTATCCCAAGCCTTAGCAACGATGCAGACCACAGGAGTGTCGGCTTCGACCAGTGCGCGCAGGATTTCATCACTGTCGGCTTTGACGCCAGCACGACGTGTCGAGCCAAAGGCCACCAAGGTAGAGGTGGAGAGTTTTAGCTCGGTGGAAAACCGCTTGAAGAACTCCGTGTCTTTGGGATTTGCCCCAGGCCAGCCGCCTTCGATGTAGTTCACTCCAAGATGGTCAAGTTGTTCAGCAATGCGAACTTTGTCTTCGACCGTCAGTGATAGGCCTTCCTGCTGGGAACCATCACGCAGGGTGGTATCAAAGATGTCCACCGAAGCCGGCATGGCCGGGACTTCGAAGTCATGGCTGTGACCACGATGATCATGACCACCATGACCGTGATCATGGCTGTGGTCGTGGTCGTGATGGTGATCGTGACGCTTCCTAAGACGCATAGGTCAACCAATGGCGATATTGCTCGAGCTGGCCACGAACGGCCGCAAAGTAGGTCGACTGAATGGCCTTGGTGATGGGACCAGGCGTTCCATCGCCAACCACGCGGTCATCAACGGCGCGGATAGGTACCACCTCAGCTGCAGTTCCCGTCAAAAAGGCTTCTTCGGCGACGTAGAGGTCGGTACGCACGAGGTTCTCGAAGCTCAGCTCGTAGCCAAGGTCTGCCGCAATGGTCGCCACCGTGTCCTGGGTGATGCCCTCGAGGGCACCAGCGCCCGAGGAAGGAGGAGTGATGATCCTGCCGCCGCGAACCACAAAGAGGTTTTCGCCCGTGCATTCAGAAACGTGACCTTGAGGGTTCAAGAGGATGGCCTCGTCATAGCCGGCCTTGATGGCTTCAACCTTGGCCAAAGACGAGTTGATGTACATGCCCGTTCCCTTGGCAGCCGTGGGGACGGCATTGGGGTCATGACGCTGCCAAGAGCTGATTTTCATGTTGACGCCCTTGGCAACTCCCTCGTCACCGAGATAGGTGCCCCAGGGCCAAGCCGCAATGGCCACGGAGACAGGGCAGGGCAGAGGGTTCAGGCCCATCTCGCCATAACCGAGATAGACCAAGGGCCTGAGGTAGCAACCATCGTCAAGCTTGTTAACCGCAACGACCTTGATGCAGGCGTCGACGAGCTCGTCGACGCTAAAGGGCACGTCAACCATCAGGATCTTTGAAGAGGCCAGGAGGCGCTCGATGTGCTCACGAAGGCGGAAGATGGCCACACCATCGTCAGTTGGGTAGGCACGGATGCCTTCAAAGGCACCGGTTCCGTAGTGAAGCGTGTGGGTGAAGATGTGGGTCGTGGCCTTGGCCCAATCGACCAACTCGCCGTCCATCCAGATCTTGTCGGTTGGGGTAATAGGCATGTTTAGAGGCTCCCTGCAATGGCGTCGCCGACCTGCGAGGTCGACAATTGAGTGGTTGGGTGGTTCGTGGCGAAAGTTTTCACAGCAGCTTCAATACGATCGGCAGCGGCATCTTCACCGAGATGCCTAGCCATGAGCGCAGCCGAAGATATGGCGGCCAAAGGATTGGCCTTGCCGGTTCCCACAATGTCGTGAGCCGCTCCGTGGACAGGCTCGAACATTGACGGTCCCGTGCGGTCGGGATTGAGGTTTGCGGATGCGGCAAAGCCAATGCCACCAGAAACGGCTCCGGCTAAGTCAGTGAGGATATCCCCGAAGAGGTTGTCGGTAACGACCACGTCGTAGCGCTGAGGCTGCTCGACCAAATAAATGCAGGCCGCGTCGACGTGGTTGTAGTCCACGCTGACCTCGGGAAACTCAAGCGCAACGTCATTGACCGTGCGCTGCCAGAGACTGCCAGAAAAGGTCAGCACGTTGGTCTTGTGCACCAGAGTCAGCCTCTTTGCCGGACGGCTCTGAGCGAGGGCAAAGGCAAAGCGGACGCAGCGCTCAACGCCGAAGCGCGTGTTGACTGAACCCTGCGTGGCAATCTCGTGAGCGGTCCCATGACGCAAGAAGCCACCTTCACCGGCGTAGGTGCCTTCGGTGTTTTCTCTCACGACGAGGAATTCACAACCCTCAGCGATGGAACCAGGAACGCCCGTGAAGGGCCGCAGGTTGACGTAGAGATCGAGGCCAAAGCGCATCTTGAGCAAAAGTCCGCGTTCCATCGTGCCTGGAGGAACACTGGTGTCACCAATGGGCGGCCCTATGGCACCGAGCATGATGGCGTCAAAGCCGCGAAGCTCCTCGAGAGTTTCATCGCTCAAGACCTCTCCGCTGCGCAGATAGGTGGCCGCACCCATGTCGAAGTCAATGATGTCCAGGGAAAGGCCAGCGGCGCTGAGGACCTTTAGGGCCTCGGCATTGACCTCTGGGCCGATGCCATCGCCACCTATGGAGGCGATCTTGTGGGTCTTGGTGGTGCTCACAGCTTCTGGGTTTCCTTCGCTAGTTTCGATGCTTTGTGGGTTGGACAATAAAAAACCGCCCACGCGGGTGGACGGAAGGGGGTCGGAACGCCCTCGAGGGCGCCCCGACTATCGAATAATTACCGCGGTGGAGTTGGTATGCATTACGTCCTCCATTGTGGCCGAGGTGGGCGGAGTGGTCAAGGTGGGCCCCGGATACAGGGAGATCGGAAGAGCGTCGTGTAGGGAAAGAGTGTTCAGAGCCGTGAAAGTCTAG
>CAZTQJ010000054.1:0-7862 GCA_964615615.1 uncultured Acidimicrobiaceae bacterium | reverse complement strand
AGGCCACCAGCACGCCGATGTCAGAGATGAGGTAGGTGAATACCTGGTTGACCGAGGTTGAGCCCGTGGTGAGCAAGATCCCAAAGAGCGCCACGAAGGAAAGCACCAAGGTTCCCACCGCAGGGGTCAAGAACTTGGCGTGTACCGAGCTAAAGATCTTAGGAAAGACGCCATCTCGCGCCATGGAGAAACTGATGCGAGCTGCGGGAAGCAAGGTCGTCTGCGTAGTGGCCACCGTTGAGGTGATCACCGCGAAGATCATGACGTAGCCAGCCCAGTGGCCAGCAAACTGCTCACCGAAGTAGAAGAGGACGTTCGGGCCCTGCTTGATGATCTCGGCTTGCGGGACCAGCATTTCTACCGCCACGAAATTCAACACGAACACAAAGAGCAGCAGGAACATGGAGATAATCCCGGCCTGCCCGGGAGTCTTTGAAGAGGTCTTGGACTCTTCGGAAAGGTTGAGTGATGTATCCCAGCCCCAAAAGAAGAAGACTGCGAGCGCTACGCCGCCAGCGAGAGCGGTGTAGCCACCAATGTGACCTGGCCAGAACCAGTTGAGGTGAAAGCCGCTCGATCCCTTGGGGTGCGAGGCGATGACCTTGATAATGCCGCCCACCGAGAAGACCAATACGGCGATGTACTCAATCATGACGAGTACCCATTGGAAGTTTGTGGTCCAACGGATGCCGTAGATGCAGATAAAGGTCACCAGAGAGAGAAAGAGCGCTCCGATGATGGCCGTCCACCAGATTGAACTTGCTGTGCTGTCGCCAATCCAGCCCAGGGACTTGAAGAGCTGAAGGGAATAGGAGCCAGCCAGTAGTGGCGCAGAAACACAGAAGAGTACCGAAGTGGCAATTTGCACCCAGCCGTTGAACCAGCCCACGTAGGGGCTGACGGTGTGGGAGAGCCAGGCGTAGGAGGCGCCTGCATCGGGCTGGCGACGATTGAGGTGGAAATAGGCCACCGCAATAAAGGTCACGGGCACAAAACTCACCAACATGACGGCGGGGCCGAAGTATCCAACACCGACCACCGCAAAGATCAGACCCAGGGTTGAGGCCAATGAATAGGCCGGGGCGACTGAGGAAACCGCAACTGCAGTTGAGTCAAAGAGATTGAGTTCATCAGCGCGAAGGGCGGAAGGCTCCTCACTCCTGGGAACCGGTGCCCCAAAAGGCCCGCTTACGTCTTGCTCAGGAACTGCTCCGCTACCCGTGCTCTGATCCATCTATCGCCCCCCCTTAGGGATATGAGTTGAACTTCCTCTTTTGCTCTTGGACTTATCTTTTTTAAGCCCTTGGCTGAAGCCTAGAACGCGATGTTGTGCATGACGTGCTTTATGCGGGTGTAGTCCTCAAAGCCATAAACCGAGAGGTCTTTGCCATAGCCAGAGTGCTTAAAGCCGCCATGGGGCATCTCGGCGACGATGGGGATGTGGGTGTTTACCCAGACGCAACCAAAGTCGAGGCTCTTGGCCATGCGCATAGCGCGACCATGGTCACGCGTCCACACACTTGATGCCAGGCCGTAGCGAACGCCGTTGGCCCAGCTCAGGGCCTCGGCTTCATCGCTGAAGCGCTGAACGGTGATCACCGGACCAAAGATTTCGTCCTGAATCATCTCGTCACTTTGCTGGAGGTCAGCCACCACGGTGGGGGCATAGAGGTAACCACGCTCACCAACACGCTCACCACCAGCCGCGAGGCTGGCGTGGCTCGGTCGCCTATCCAAGAATCCACTCACCCGAGCGAGTTGGTTGGCATTGTTCACCGGACCAAAGTCAGCCTCGAGGACATCAAGGCCGCCCACGATGGTATTACGGGCTGCCTCTGCGAGGGCATCGACCAGGTCACCATAAACACCCGGTCCTGCCAGAACCCGGGTGGCTGCCGTGCAGTCTTGGCCTGCGTTGAAGAAGGCTGCGCCAGCGATGCCTTCGGCGGCGGCTTCGAGGTCGACGTCGTCAAACACGACGACGGGGGCCTTGCCACCGAGCTCAAGGTGGACCTTCTTCAAGTCAGCTGATGCAGACGCTGCAACCTCAATGCCTGCACGCTCTGAGCCCGTAATGGAAACCATCTGCGGGGTGGGGTGATCAATCAGCATTCTGCCCGTATCGCGGTCTCCACAGACCACGTTGAAGACGCCAGCGGGAAGGTGCTCGGCCATGATCTCAGCCATGAGCAAGGTGGATGCTGGAGTGGTATCCGAAGGCTTAAGGACCATGGTGTTACCGGCGGCCAGAGCCGGTGCCCACTTCCACACGGCCATCATCATCGGATAGTTCCAGGGCGTCACGGCGCCACAGACGCCAATGGGTTCACGGCGGATATACGAGGTGTGCTCTTCCAGGTATTCACCGGCGGCACGGCCTTCAAGGACGCGAGCTGCGGCGGCCATGAAGCGGATCTGGTCACACATGGGTGGCACTTCTTCACTCAGGGTGAGTGCTACCGGCTTGCCGGTGTTGCGAGATTCAGCAGCGACCAAATCCTCTGCGCGAGCTTCCAGAGCATCGGCGATACGCAGAAGCGCCAATGAGCGCTCAGATGGAGTGCTGTCACGCCAGCCGGGGAAGGCCCGGGCTGCCGCTGCGTAGGCCGCATCGACGTCAGCCGCATCCGAAACAGGAGCCTGGGCGAAGACCTCGCCAGTCGAGGGGTCGATCAGATCGGCAAAGCGCCCTGATTTCGGATCGACCTTCTGGCCATCGATGAAGTTCTGAAGCCGGTCAGTCACGACTTTCCTCCCCTGTTTGGTTATCCCCTTACCTTGTCAGGAACTGGTCCACGGTGCAAACAAGACGGGTGATTTCAGGCATTTAGCGACCATGCCCGCACTAATCATTCGTTCTAGGCTACTATGGCGACTAATTCCGACGTAATCGGACTACCTATGACTGATTCCATCACCCAGCTACCCATTTCCCGGCCAGAGCGCAAGCTCAACGCCCAAAATGGCCGACCCATAGAACTCGATGAAGCCGACAGGGCCATCATTGAGGCCCTCCAGGTCGACGGACGTCGCGCCTATGGGGCCATCGCCAGCGAAGTCGGCCTCTCGGAAGCCGCCGTGCGCCGTCGCGTGCAGCGCCTGCGCGAACACGGGGTCATGCAGATTGTGGCAGTCACAGACCCCTTGCAACTTGGCTACCGACGCGAAGCCTTGGTGGGGATCAAGGTCCGCGGTGACGTACGTCTCGTCGTCGAAAAGATTGCCGCCATTGACGCGGTCAACTACGTCGTCATGACGGCCGGATCCTTCGACATCATCGCTGAAGTGCTCACCGCCGACGATGACGCCTTGGTCAATCTCTTAAATGACCACATCCGGTCCATTCCTGAGGTGCAGACCGTGGAGTCTTTTCTCTATCTCAAGCTCGCAAAACAAACCTACACATGGGGGGCACGATGACCACCGTTAGCGACGGAGCCAAGCACGACCTAGCTGATCCCAAGGGGCTCTCTGAGCGCGCGCGCCAGCACCTCTGGCTCCACTTCTCACGCATGGGTGCCTACTCGCCCGAAAACGAAATCCCGGTCATCACCCACGGTGAAGGCGCCTGGGTTTATGACCAGCACGGACGCAAATACTTTGACGGCATCTCTGGCCTCTTCACCTCACAGCTTGGCCATGGTCGTATTGACCTAGCCCAAGCCGCATTTGATCAGGCTTCTCAGTTGGCTTACTTCCCGCTGTGGACTTACGCCCACCCCAAGGCCATTGAACTCGCCGAGCGCATTGCTGAACTCACGCCAGGCGATCTCAACCGAGTCTTTTTCACCACGGGTGGTTCAGAAGCCGTCGAAGCAGCCTGGAAGCTTGCGCGCCACTACTTCAAGCTCAAGGGTGAGCCCGACCGCATTAAGGCCATCTCGCGTGACATCTCCTACCACGGTATTTCTATGGGAGCTCTATCTATTACTGGCGTTCCAGCCATGAAGACCATGTTCGAGCCTCTGGTGCCAGGAGCGGTCAAGGTTCCCAACACCAACTTCTACCGTGCTCCTTACTTCGCTGACGACGAGGAGAAGTTCGGCCTCTGGGCTGCCGATGAAATTGAGCGTGCGATCTTGCGCGAAGGCCCCGAAACGGTGGCCTGCGTGTTCTTGGAGCCAGTGCAAAATGCTGGTGGTTGCTTCACGCCACCTCCTGGTTATTGGCAGCGCGTCCGTGAGATCTGCGATCGCTACGGCGTGCTCCTCGTTTCCGACGAAGTCATCTGTGCCTGGGGAAGACTCGGCACCTACTTTGGTGGCCAGAAGTTCGACTACCTGCCCGACATGATCACCTGCGCCAAGGGTCTCACCAGTGGCTACTCACCTCTGGGAGCCCTCATCACCCGTGACTTCCTCCTTGAGCCCTACCTCGAAGGAGCAACGAGCTTCCCTCACGGTTTGACCTTTGCCGGTCACCCGGTGAGTTGTGCGGTTGGCGTGGCCAACCTTGATGCCTTCGCCAATGAAGGCATCGTGGAGCACGTTGCCAATACGCAGGGTTACTTCCGTGCGGCCCTCGAGAGCCTGTCTGATATCCCCATCGTTGGTGACATCAGAGGTACAGGTTTCTTCTATGGCATCGAACTCGTCAAAGACAAGGACAGCCGTGAAACCTTCACTGACGAAGAATCCGAGCGTCTCCTGCGCGGCTATCTCTCCAAGGCCATGTTCGAGCGTGGGCTGATTTGTCGGTCTGACGACAGGGGTGACCCCGTGGTGCAGTTCGCTCCACCGCTGATTTCCACCACCCAGGAAATCGACTTCCTCGTTGAGGTCATGCGTGAGGTTTTGACCGAAGGCCACCGCAAAATCTAGCCATAGGGCTAATTCAGGAAATTAGGAGCAAAAGGGCTTACAGTGTTAGCAATGAGCTATCGCGCATCAGTTCTCCAAGCTCATTGCTTGTGGTGGGCCAGCCTCAATGCGCAGTTCGTTGCCCGCGACAAGCAGAGCCACCACATCGATGCCGATGTCTGCATTGTCGGCGCGGGCTTCACCGGGCTCTGGACAGCCCTAGCCCTTTTAGAGGCTGAGCCGGATATGAAGGTGGTCATCCTTGAAGCTGAGGCCGCTGGCTACGGCGCCTCGGGTCGCAATGGTGGCTGGGCTTCGGCCCTCTTCCCCATCGAAGATGCTGCCATCGCGAAAACCTACGGCCACGACCTTGCCGTCAGCCTTCGCCGACAACTCGAAGCCGAGATTGATCGCATTATTGACTTCGCCGAGGCAGAGGGAATCAGTGCCAATATTGCCAAGGGTGGAACGATCACCCTTGCGCGCAATGAGGCCCAAGCAAAACGCCTCCGCGAAGGCGTTCAAGCTGCACAAGCGCTCGGCATTGATCAGGACCTCATCTGGCTCGAGGCCGAGGAAGCGAGCGCTCGCGCAGCTGGCGAGGGTGTCCTTGGTGGAACTTTTACGCCACATTGTGCCGCCATCCACCCCGCCAACTTGGTCCGAGGACTTGCCGACGCCGTTGAGCGTCGTGGTGGTCGAATCTTTGAGCGCAGCGCCGTGACAGAAATCCAGGAAGCCAATGGAGATGAGCCGGCATCCGTCTTCTGCGGTCGCGGCGTGGTGCGCGCCAAGGTCGTCGTTCGCGCCACGGAGGCCTGGACCGCTACCCTCGCTGAACTCGACCGCGAGATTGTTCCTATTTATTCTCTGGTCATCGCCACCGAGCCGCTCGCAGATTCGGTTTTCAAAGAGATTGGACTCGCGGACCGCGAAACCTTCGCCGACGCACGCAACCTGATTATTTACGGCCAGCGCACTGCCGATAATCGTTTGGTCTTTGGTGGCCGGGGCGCGCCCTACCACTTTGGGTCCAAAGTTTCAGAAAAGTTTGACCTCGACAAGGGAGTCTTTACCGCCCTCGAAGAAGCCCTGAGAGATCTCTTCCCGCAGCTGCCCAAGCGCATGCGCATCACCCATAAGTGGGGAGGCGCCCTGGCGGTTTCTCGCGACTGGATGCCTTCGGTGGTCTTTGATGCAGCTCGTGGAATGGCGTGGAGTGGCGGCTACGTCGGAGACGGCGTCGTGCTCTCTTCTTTGGCGGCGCGTAGTTTGGCGGATCTGATCTTGGGCCGTGAGACCGAGCGTACGGCCTTGCCCTTCGTGGGGCATCATCATCCCCGCTGGGAGCCCGAACCCCTCCGCTATCTCGGAGTCAATGCAACCAGGATCGCCGCCGAGCGCATGGATAGGGCTGAGGAAAAGGGCCGTCGCGCTCGCCTTTCCAGCCTCGTCATGCGTCTCGTTGGCCGTGCCGGCCACACGCTCACGCCCTAGGGTCTGAGTTCATGCAGAGCATCCGCGAGCAGCTAGTCACCCTTATCTACCGCTACGCCGAGGCAATAGATAAGGGTGACTTCGAAGCCATTGCTGAACTCTTTTCCTCAGCAACGCTTTCAGCCGAGGGCTACGGCGTGACCGCCGAAGGCTACGACGCCACCTTGGCCCTCTTCACCCAGTCCACGCGGCGCTACGACGATGGCACACCCAAGACCAAGCACTTGATGGCCAACGTCATTGTTGAAGGCGAAGGAGCGGTGGCTAGCTCACGGAGCTCCTTTGTGGTCTTTCAGGCCGTGCCTGGCCAACTTGCGCTTCAGCCCATTATCACTGGCAGCTATAGCGGTGCGTTCGCGCTCCAGGACGGAAATTGGATCTTCACGCACTGGCATACCGCCATTGAACTCATGGGTGACCTGTCACAACACCTACTCATTGATCTGGGCTAATTCGGCCGTGATCAGTGGAGGATGTTGATTGCCCTTGCGGCCACCACCACGATGGTCACAATCGAAACCAAGGACTCGACCGCCATCAAGGCCTTCACTCTGACGGTGAGTGGCATGGCATCGGTGGGTGAAAATGCTGAAGCATTGGTGAAGGAGACGTAGAGATAGTCGAGATAGCTCGGCATCCAATTCCGGCTGCCTTCCCAGACCTGAGGATCTTGCATCTGCGGGAAAGAAAAATCTGGCTGCTGGAGCGGCTCGCGGTGGCGCGCTGCCGGGCCACCTCTATCGATCTGCCAGAACCACAGCGAGAATGCCACAGCGTTGGTGAGCCAAATGAGGGCTGCTGAATACACGAGGGGGCGGCCATTGGTGACATGGCCATTGAGGAGACGGTGGACCAAAAGGTAAACCGATCCGATATTGGCAATATTCAAGAAGCCAATGAGGACCAAGGTGGCCCGACGAACCCAACTGGGCTCGTCTTGGCCGATGTGGTGGTGAAAGGCGTTAAGGCTGATAGCAGGCAGGACCACCAGGGCGGGCACCAGCCAGCGGGGGCCAAGGAAGAGCGCATCGGGGAGAAAGAGGTAGAAGAGGGCGCAGAGCGCCAAGGCCACGGTGGCTGGCCAGCGTGGCTCGGGGTCGTTCAGGAGAAAATCCGCGCCCTTGGCAATCTCCTCACGCAGCCTCTCTATTTCGCTTTTATGCGGCTTGGATTGGCTGTCTTCATCAGGAGGCACAGGGAGGATCGTAGGTCTTGGTCGAGCCCAGACTTGGCATAGGGCAGCGGGTAAATCAGCTTCGTGGGGCTCATCGTTCAGAACTAGAACCTGTTCCACCTATCGGGCTAACCTCTGGCCAACACATGGGGGGACACGAGTGATTCTCGACCGATTCAAGATTGAAGGACAGGTGGCCATCGTCACCGGAGCAGGCCGAGGCATAGGCGCTGGTAGCGCTGTGGCCTTGGCTGAGTGCGGAGCTGACGTCGTCATCGCCGCACGCACCACCAGCCAGCTCGAAGAAACCGCTGCAGCAGTCGAGGCCGTCGGAAGGCGTGCACACATCGTGACCTGCGACCTTTCTGATCTCGATGCCGTTGCTGGCCTGG
>CAZTQJ010000053.1:0-8105 GCA_964615615.1 uncultured Acidimicrobiaceae bacterium | reverse complement strand
GAGACTTACACGGCTCTGAACACTCTTTCCCTACACGACGCTCTTCCGATCTGCGAGGGAGAGGAACTGCTCGCAATTCGTGAGGTAGGGATTGATGCAAACATGCATCCCAGCTTGGACCCGAGTACGCCTGTTGCGGCCTTTGCTCGCAGAAAAGGCAAGCTGCACCGAGATTGTGGAATGGTGAGTTTCCCTTTATGAAATCGCTCGCCTCAGATAACGAAGGAAGCCTCAGATCCGCTTAGGTGTTCTCGAGACTGCTGAGGTCCCTTGTTGCTGCCTTCTGGGGCAGGAGGCGGTCAATGACGACGATGCCCCCAATGAGCAAGCTTGTTCCTAGAGAAAAACGGAAACGATCATTCTCACCAAGATCAAGCAGGCTCGACTCCAAGAAGATCATCATGACTAAGAGCCAGAGGTAGGCCAAGAAGGCCAGCATCTTGCGGTCACGCCGGCGCTCCCACGCAATCCAGGGGATCCCAAACAAGAAGACCAGCTCCATCAGGACTTCGGTGATCGAAAGCTGCGAGATGCGTGGCGTAGGAACAGACGTGTCCATTTGTACCCAAGAGCCCGGCGTCCCTTCGGCCATGCGAAGTCCAAGGGTGCTTTCATAGGCATTGAGATAGCGCTTCATCGCCGGAGTGACGAGCCCGTTCTGTTTCACAAAGTTGTTGTAGGGCTGCAGTTGGGGAGTCGCGAGGAAGCTTGCGACACCGGTGAGGAGAAAGTTTTCATCACTGGGCGTAAACCAAATCGCCACGCTCTTTTCCACATTGTGGAAGTAATGACCAGGTGCATGCGTGACGGAGTGCAAGTCCTCAGCTAAGAGTGCGCGAGAGATTTCGATATAGGCCTTGTTATTCGTATTGTCCTGTTGGTTGGATTTCTTAGGCTGGTCAAGAGCCTTGACTCCCGTGTGAGGAGAGAGAATTTTGTGGCCGGTGTAGCCCCAGATTCCAGCGTTGAGTGGGCGAAAGCCGGGGCTTTGCGCCATTGGGCTGAGCTTGTGCTGGGCAATGAGTTGGCGGATTTGAGCGGGATCAGCATTAAACAGAGCGATGCGTGAGATGTTGATCCCCGTCCAACTAGAGGTGGAGGGAGTTCCGAAAAGGATGAGATTTTTCGCGTACCAGCCGCCAACGATCAAGACCGGGAGCAGCGCTACGAGCAGCACCGGCTTCCAAGGCATGCGAGCCACGAGCAGGATTGCGCCGAAGGCCAGGATGAGCAGAGGAAATTGATATTGCGAATCGAAAAGAATTGCTAGCGCATTCACGCTAAAGAAGGCGATACCCCAGACCGGACGCTGGCTGCGCAGATAGCGCAGGAGACAGAGCAAAGAAAGCGATATCAGGACGGCCGCCCAGTAGCTGTAGAAGAAATAATTTGCGTAGAGCAGCCACGCAGGACTCAAGATCAGGCCAAGACTCACGGCCGTCAGGGTCAACCAGCGTCTTATGTGGAGATCATGCATCAGCAGATAGCAAGACCAGACTGCCGCGAGCCCCAGAAGTACTGAAATGAGGTAGGCCACTGGCCCCATCGCGCCAGAAGGGAGGCGAAGCATCACGGCCGTAGCAAGGTTGTAGCCGGGAGGCTGTGAGTGGAGGTACAGCAGGGAAGTAAAGAGGTCATGGCGCAGGAGTTTGAGGTCCAGCAGGTGCATGTCCCAACCGTTCCTTGCGGGCCAGATGTTGTAAGTCACTCCTGCGCCAAAAGTGACGATCAGCCGCACGAGGAGGTAGGCAGCACTGAGACCAAAGAGGTCTCGACGAATCCGATGGTATTTGCGAGGCTCATGCATAGGTCTCACCTCCTCTTTCTTGCGCAGCCTAAAGAATTGAAGTGGCGGGCTATGGGTGATCGTAGCAAGGCCTTGTCGCGATGGCTCTCAAGAAGCAATGCTGAGCCCGACAGCGAGTAAGCCCTCCCCCTTGGTGAAGGAGAGACGATGTTGTGAATCGATCAGATTCGAGAACTGCTCCAGGGCTTTTCTCGCCGAACTTTTGGCGCGATTCGTATCCTTAATGGTGACAAAAACCATGGGAACTGAGATACAGTCGCCTTGTGCCTAAACCCGAGTTTCGACGGACTACGCCGGCCCACGCGTAGCTTTGCCTTTGAGTCCCGGAGGAAATAACGCAGCGACCAAGGCTCGTGTCGAGACCTGGCTCCTTAGGCTCTGCAAGCTCATGCTTGTCGCAGTCATTGGCTGCGCAGTGTTCGCGCGTTTTTGGTTCGTTGGCCATGTCCCCATCAACTCCGATGAGGCAATTACGGGCCTTATGGGTATTCGTGCAACGCAGGGTCACTTCAATGCTTTTTTCTGGGGTCAGAATTACGGGGGTTTAGAGAGCCTTCTCGTCGGCGCGGTTTTTTTCTTGTTTGGACCGAGCAACGCCAGCATCTTTGCGACCACCGCATTGCTCAGCCTTGCCGGGTCCTTCTTGTTTTGGCGATCAGCGCGACGCTTGCTCGACTCTCGGCTGCTCGCCCTCACGCTGGGGGCAATTGCTGCCCTTTTCCCCACGGCCACCCTCGTTGACCTCGCTCAGCCCTATGGATTCCGTACGACGGGCTATTTCCTCAGTTACGCGCTCTTACTCGCTGCTCTTGCGATCTGGCAGGAGACCCAGCGCTCATGGCGCTGGGCCCTGGCTGGTTTGTTGGCCGGTCTTGCTTGGTGGGCATCCCCGGAGATTGCCTATCTTGGATTAGCTGCCTTTCTGATCGTTCTTTCGGCAATCTGGCGCTTGGCGCTCTGGAGGCAGCGGCTCAAGGCTACAGTCCTGCTCCTTGCTGGTTTTGGCTTGGCTGCCCTTCCTTGGTTTTGGGTCTCCTTGGTGGAAAAAATAAACCCCTTGCATAGTGCCGCGACCGAGACCCTGAACTTTCACGGCAGATTCTTGGTTTTTTTCTCACACGTTCTCCCTCAGCTCTTCGGCTTCCAACAGATACTCAGCGGGCACGGCATTTTTGTAGGCGCCGGTGGCTTCAGCCACGCCTGCGTGGTGATCTTTCTCGTGGGGATACTTTTCTCCGCGGCCTTTGTCGCGCTTCGTCGCCCGGGACCGAGTCGGGCACTGGGGATTGCCGTCTTTGCTTCGCCATTTATCTACGCGAGTTCGCCGCCAAGTTGGTACTGGCTCGACTGCCGCTACGCGATCTATCTTCTCCCGCTTTACCTGCTCGTTCTCGCCATTGGCTTTGAATCTTTCCTCTCCTGGCGGAAATTGGAACTCAAGCAGCAGTCGCGCGTCACCTTCACTTACGCAGTGAGCCTGCTGGCCTTAGTCGCAACACTGAGTTGGAGCATCTGGCAGTTGAACATCTGGAAGGCGAGCGCGAGTGGTAATGATGCTGGCTGGTTCTCGGCTTGGGATTCCAGTGATGCTGGGATGGCGACTACCGCTCGTGAGCTAGAAGGTCAGGGCATACGCGTCGGCTGGGCTGATTATTGGATTGCCTATCGACTCACCTTTGACTCAAAAATGCAGCTCAATATTTCCCCCACACCAAACGCCCAGGTGCGCAATCGCGATAGTTGCAGAGCAGTTAAGGACTCAAGCCAAGCGGTTTGGCTCATCAGCGGAGCCTCCTCACCCTCTGGCCTTCAGCCAGATGCACAGGCCACAGCTCCAGGGAACCTCCAGTGGCGGGATCTTCGTTTTCGCTTTGATCGCCTAGGCGTGCACTGGTCGGCCAAGCTCATCGCTTCCCTCTGGGTTATATCGACGACCAGCCCCGTGTCTCCGACGCAAGTCGGACTAAAGGCCGAGAAGCCTGGTATTTGTTAAAACCGCTTTGCAGATGTCTAAAGGCAAGCAAGCGCGCAGAACTGATCCACCCTCGCTGGGGATCCTGATTCACGAGTGAACTTCTCGTGAGAGGATGAAGCTATGGATGGCGTCGCCCTCATCGTCATTGCTAGTGCCATGGCTGTTTTTGGTGATCTTTCCTACATCCGAGATGTTCTGCGCAAACTGACACAACCCAATCGGGTTTCGTGGCTGATGTGGGGGATTGCGACTCTGCTGGTCGCCTTTGACCAATTGCATCAAGGCGTAGGCATGCTGTGTTTGCTGAGTTTCGCCATTGGCATAGGTGATCTTGCCGTGTTTGCTGCTTCCTTTATTAGCGGAAACGGTATTTGGACCTTGAGTAAATCTGATATCGCCTGCGGCATCGCTTCTGCCATTGGCCTCATGGTCTGGCTGCTTGCCAATAACGACAGCGTCGCACTGGCAGCATTTCTTGGCGCAGACATTCTGGCGACGATTCCTACGCTCTCAAAATCCTGGCGAGCACCAGAAAGTGAATCCCTCGCGCCCTTCATCGCCACCGCGGTGAGCAGTATCTTGGTGCTGAGCACCGTTGAAGTCTGGACCTCGGGAGCGGTTGCTTTTGCCCTCTGGCTCATTTCCATCAACCTGCTACTCATCCTGCTCATCAGCACAAAGATCGGCATCAAGATCGGGCTAAGGCCCTCCAAGCAAAGTTCCTAGCCCACTGATAGAACAGCACTATCAAAAGCCTTCAGGCCCAGAGTGATGGAGTCTCGATGTATATCCACGTTATTCAGGTTCGTCTTCGCGAGAACTTCGACGCTGAGGCCTACCTCACCCTCGATGCTGAACTCAAGGAGATACTGCGCACCGAGCCGCAGTTTGGCTTTCTGAGCTACCAGGACTACGCCAATGCCGAGGGGGAGATCATTGCCTTCGAGCGTTTCTCAACGCATGAGGGTGTTGATCTCTGGCGCAAGGACGCACGTCACCGAGCGGCGATGAAGCGTGGCCGCAAAGAGTTCTTTGCTTCATATCACGGCTGGGTTTGCACCCTCGACCATGACTACAGCTTTACCTTCGATCCCGCTCAGGGTGAAGAGGAGTAATCGGGGCTATTCCTTGGAGCGGGTGACGGGGATCGAACCCGCATAGCCAGCTTGGAAGGCTGGAGCTCTACCATTGAGCTACACCCGCGTGTAGCGGGCCTAGGTTAGCCGCCTCAGCAGAACGGTCATTAATGGCCAGATTGAGGGATCGGTTGCCTGCACGGCAGAGGCGCAATTTACGCCCATGTCTGCTCAAGCCCTCCACCAGTCCCAGCACGAAAGGCTCCTCGAGGCGGTGTCTGGCCTCATCAGCGGAGAAGACTGGGCCCAGATGCTGGCCGTCGCCGCCCGCTTCCATCACTATTCCCCCGCAAATGTTCTGATGATTTTGCGCCAGCGCCCCGAGGCCACTCAGGTTGCTGGATATCGGACCTGGGTAAAACTTGGTCGCCACGTGCGCCGTGGTGAGCGGGCGATTGCTATCTGGGCCCCTCGCTTTGTGGCGGGCGAAGACGGGGAACTGAGCTTGCAGGGATTTCGCCTTGCCAAGGTCTTTGACCTGGCACAGACCGAAGGGCCACCCTTGCCCGAAGTGCTCCCCCAGATGCTGGGCGAGCACTGCGATGAGCGCCTCATTGAAGCCAGCCTCCGGGCCATTGAGGCGCGGCAGTTCACCCTGAGCCGTGAAGATTGTGGCGAGGCCAATGGACTCACGGATTACCGAGCTCGCCGGGTCTGCATCCATCCGCGACTGAAGGGAGCCGCCATGCTCAAGACCGCAGTCCACGAACTCGCTCACGTAGAACTTCATGCCGCGGATCATCGAAGTCGCGACGTTAAGGAAATTGAAGCCGAGAGCATCGCTCACCTCGCCTGCGCGAGTCTCGGCGTGCAAACGGATGCCTATAGCTTCCCCTATGTAGCCCGCTGGTCAGGGGGAAATCTCGAACTGGTGCGTTCGACAGCAGAGGTGGTCTTGCGTTGCGCTAAAAAGCTCGCGACTGAGTTACAGATCGCTCTCCCCGAGAGCATCGAGCAGCTCACTTTGCAGCAAGCCGAGGGCATCGATGAGCCCGTCATCATCGGGTCGGGGAGTCTCGGAGTGGGGCAGGCCGTAGGCGATACCGGCTGCGGCAATGAGGGCCGTGCGCAGCAATTGGCTTACCGCCAGCCACGCCTCGCCCTCTTCGATACTGATGGAGGGAGCGAAGAGCGTGGCGATGAAGACCTCAATGACGCCTGAGATCTCCGTTTCGCGATGCAGCAAGACCAAGGGGTCATCGAATTCGATGCCGGGGTTGATGGGTCCAAAGAGTTTGGCTGCTCCGTTACCAGATTCCTCCTCTCCGAGATGTTCATCGACGAGATTCTTGAGCAACTCACGCACTGGCGTGGAGAGCTTGATGGCAATGCTCCCGTCGGGCATTACGGCCACGAGTTGCGGCCTGCGCCAAAAACTCATTCGCTACGCTCCACGGTTGCCATGAGCCCAAGGCCGTGTACCTTGGCGCAATAGTGCTCGGCCTCTACGCGAGATCCCGTCCACGCCACCGCTCTGCCTTCGGTGTGGACGGTCATCATGATGCGGTGGGATTTCTCTTTGCTATAGGCAAAGACGCGCTTCAGCACCCAGGTGACATAACTCATGAGCGTCACGGGGTCATTCCACAGAATGAGGTCATAGCTGGAGTCAGTCTCTTCTTCGGTGAGGATGTCGCCCAGGGGGAGGGTGATGACCTCGCCAGCCGTCTTGTTCTCTACGGGCTGCTCAGCCATCTTCGTCAACTAACTGCTTACGCGCACGCTGGTAATCAGCCTCATTAAGACCCCTTGCTTCTGGCAGGGATAGATCCATGGAGGAAATGCTGTCGGTGATGATCTCGGCGACCAGCATGCGTGTCAAGGGCTTATTGTCGGCGGGGATCACATACCAGGGGGCATGTTGCGTGGAGGTCTTGGTGATGACGTCCTCATAAGCATCGAGATATTCCTCAAAGTGCTCTCGCTCAGTGATGTCGGCCATGGAGAACTTCCAACGCTTGGCGGGATTATCTAAACGTGAAAGCAGGCGTCGGCGCTGTTCGTCTTTGGATACATGCAAGAAGAACTTCACGATGACGGTGTCATTGCGCACGAGGTGTCGTTCAAAGTCGCAGATGGATTCCGTGCGATGCGCCCAGAATTCCTTTGGGTCATCGTTATGTTCGCGCAGGGCTTCACCATCGAGCATCTCGGGATGGATGCGCGGCACGAGCAGCTCTTCATAATGTGAGCGATTAAAGATGCCTATGTGACCCCGACGAGGAAGAGCGAGGCTAGAGCGCCAGAGGAAGTCATGTTGCAACTCAAGGCCCACGGGGGCCTTGAAGGCGGTGACCTCACAGCCTTGGGGATTGACGCCGCTCATGACGTGTTTGATGGTGGAATCCTTGCCGGCGGCGTCTAGGGCTTGAAAGATGATGAGCAGGGCACTGCCTTGGTTGGCGTAGAGGAGTTCTTGGGCCTTGCCCATGGCCTCACGAGACTCGGCAAGCACCTTCTGGGATAACTCACTGCGCGCTCCCTTGGCGAGGTCGGCATATTCACTTGGCCCGGCCCAAGCGGGGTCTCGCTTTTTGAGATTGGCCTGCTCGTCGTGACCGACCTTCAGCAGATCCTTGACTGCCTTCGAAACTGTCACTGCGCTCCTTGGTTCCTTGCTTCAGGGTACCGCCGCAGAACTCACACCGTAGGCTTGGGGCGTGGATAGCGCTGAGGTCTATGAAGCGGTTGGGGGATCGGACTACTTTCGAGAGCTCGTAGAGGCTTTCTACGTGGGCATCGTTGCCGATCCCGTCCTTCGGGCGATGTATCCCGAGGACTTAAGCGACTCCAAGACCCACTTGGCCAATTTCCTCATTCAATACTTCGGCGGCCCACCGACCTACCTAGAAACCCGTGGACACCCACGCATGCGCATGCGTCATGCTCCCTTTCAGATTGATAAGGCGGCCATTGAATCCTGGCTGGCCAGCATGCGCGCAGCCCTCGTGAGTTCAAAGGCTCCCTATGAAGCCATTGAAGAGATGGACGCCTACTTCAGTTTCGCAGCCAAAGCCCTGCAGAACAGCTAAGGCCTAGAGCGCTCAGTCAAGGAATTTTGGTGGGCGGCCTTCACGGCGTGCGCGAATGGCTTCTTCAAAGTTCTTGGTGGTCAGGCGAATAAACAACTGCGCCAGGCCTTCTGATTCCATGTGAGATTCAAAACTCGAACTGTCCAAGCTGGCCC